>JAXDJM010000059.1:0-18881 GCA_034665605.1 Actinomycetota bacterium
TAAGTCATGCCCTGTCCAAACTCGACGTGGTAGGCGGCCGTTCCGTGCTCGGCAAGGTCTATCCCCTCGAGCTCCAGGTCCCGCGCTAGCCTCAGGATGTTCAGAGACTTCAGGAAGTACATGATCCCGAGAGCGACACCGCCGACGACGATTACGCACGTTGCGCTACCGATGAACTGCGCCTTTAGTTGATCGAGCCCGCCGCCATAGAAGAGGCCGGAGACCTTCGTGGTCGTGTCGACGCCGGCGGCGACTGGAACTCCGAAGGTGCCGGTCGCGAACAGCCCCAGCGATAGCGTCCCCCAGACGCCGGCGAACCCGTGTACCGCGACCGCGCCCACCGGGTCATCGATGCGCAGATGCTCGAGGAGATCGACTCCGAGCGGGACGAGGATCCCGGCGATCAAACCGATCATCACGGCCCCCCCGGGCGACACCCAGTAACAAGGTGCCGTGATCGCGACGAGACCGCCGAGGAAACCGTTGACCGACATCCCCAGGTCCCACTTCTTCGAACGGGGATAGACGAATAAGACGGCGACGAGCCCGGCTGCAGCAGCCGCGAGCGTCGTGTTGGCGGCGACGCGTCCGATCCCTTCGAAGTCGAGCGCTGAGAGGGTCGAGCCCGGGTTGAATCCGTACCAACCGAACCACAGGATGACCCCGCCGATCGCTCCCATCGTCAGGTCGTGCGGGGGCATGGGCCCACCACCATCACGTTTGAACTTGCGGCCGATCCGGGGGCCGAGCGCGATGGCTCCGGCAAGAGCGATGAAGCCACCCACGGTGTGCACGACGGTCGACCCTGCGAAATCTCGGAACACGGCTCCGTTCGTGAAGCTGTTCAACGTGGGGTTCGTCATGTTGCCGAGCCATCCCCCGGGGCCCCACACCCAGTGCCCGAAGATCGGGTAGATGAAGCCCGAGACGGCTATGGAGTACAGGAGGTCTCCGACGAAGCTGGTGCGTCCGATCATGGCCCCGGAAGTGATGGTCGAGGCGGTGTCGGCGAACGCGAATTGGAACAACCAGAACGCGAGGAATGCGACGCCGGTGGTTCCGTAGGTGGCCGGGGCGCCGTGCAGCATGAAGTACTGATGGCCGATGAGGCCGTTGCCTTCGCCGAAGTGGAAGGCGAACCCGAACGCCCAATAAAGGAGTCCGCACAGGCAGGTGTCGACGATGCACTCGAGGAGCAGATTCACGGTCTCCCTCGAACGGACGAAACCCGCTTCGAGGGCCATGAAGCCGGCTTGCATGAAGAAGACCAGGAACGCGGTGACCAAGACCCAGATGGTGTTGATCGGATTGATCAAGTCGTCGGCTTGGGCCGCGGCGCTGTGCAACGTTGCGGCGCTGGCCGGGGTGTCGAAGAACGAAGCGAACCCTTTGATGAGCACCAGCAGCGCTACGACCCCCAGCATCTTGCCGATCACGAGGAGGCCGATGAGCTTGCGGGTGTCTTTCTCCTTCAGTCTTTGCCAGCGGCTTTTTTTCATGGCGGGAAGTTATGAGCCGGGGGTTTCCGCTCGATTTCGCACGGATTTCAACGACGTTAACTTCATGTGTCGAGCGTCCACCAACTTCAAACGAGCCTGCAAGACGCGTAAAGTCCGGAGATGAGAAGAGAGCACGCGCCGCTCCTCGCAAATGAAGCGCTCAAGGGGAGGGCGTGGTGCAAGGCGCACAGCGAGCTTGTGGACGCGTGGCTCGCGCGCCTTCTGGAAGATGCCGCCGGCTCGACCGGGGCCGGGGGTCTCGCGTTGGTCGCCGTCGGTGGGTACGGCCGGTCGGAGCTGTGTCCCAACAGCGATATCGACGTGATGCTCGTGCACGACAAGCGGAGCGACTTCGCCCAGATCGCCGAGCGGATCTGGTATCCGATCTGGGACGAAGGGCTTCACCTTGGTCACAGTGTGGCCACCGTCAAAGAAGCCGTGAAGCTCACCGCCGACGACCTCGACACTGCCACGGCCCTCCTCAGCGCCCGACATGTCGCCGGTGACGAAGACATCACCAAACGGCTCGCCGACCTCTCTCTGCAGGGATGGCAGAAACGGTCACGCGATTGGCTCGTGAAGCTGGCCGCTCGGGTAGAGACACGACTCGAAAAAGTCGGCGAGGTCGCGTTTCGATTGGAACCCGACCTGAAAGAAGGTCGCGGAGGCCTCAGAGACGTTCACTCTCTGTGGTGGGCGGAGGCGGCTCGTCGAAGTCTCCTGCCGTACGACACCGAGAAGCTCTGGGAGGCGTACGGAGTCATCCTTGACGCCAGGGTGGAGTTGCACCGCCTGACCGGGCGCCCGTCCAACGTCCTTGCGGTTCAGGAACAAGCGGCAGTGGCGACCGCGCTGGGAGATGCCGGTCCCGACATGCTCATGGACCGCATCGCGGAGGCCGCGCGCACCATCGCCTGGACCAGCGACGATTCCTGGCGGCGCATCAGATCTGGACTTCGAGGACCCGGTGGAAGGAGCGTGCGAGCCCGGCAGATCGCGCCCGGGATCCTGCTTCGCGACGAAGAGATCGAGTTGGAGCAGGGCGCTGATGTGGGGGCCGATCCACTACTGAGCTTGAGCGTTGCTGCCGAGGCCGCGAAGCGCGGGACGGTGATCGAGAGAAAGTCGCTCGAGCGGTTGGTCGCAGAGGCTCCGGTGCTTCCAGATCCGTGGCCGGCGGGCGCGCGTTCCTTGCTCGTTGAACTACTTCTAAGCGGAGCGCCTGCTATCGGAGTGATCGAGGCGTTGGACCAAAGGGGAGTCTGGACGAAGATCCTTCCAGAGTGGGGCCCGGTGCGCGCTCGTCAGCAGCACAACATCTATCACCTGTTCACCATCGATCGGCATCTGCTCGAAACTGCGGCTAATGCATCCGTCCTTGCGGATCGAGTCACTAGACCCGATCTCCTGGTGGTGGGTGCTCTCTTGCACGACATCGGCAAAGGCTACGAAGGCGATCACTCCGAGGTGGGCATGAGACTCGTTGCCGACATGGCGCCTCGCATGGGATGGCCGGCCTCCGATGTGGCAACACTGGTGGCGTTGGTCGAGCATCACCTGCTGTTGCCCGACGTTGCAACGAGGCGCGATCTCGACGATCCCGCAACGATCGCCTTCGTCGCCGAGAGGGTTGGCACCACACAGTTGCTCGACCTACTTCTCGCGCTGACCGAAGCCGATTCCCTTGCGACCGGGCCGTCCGCGTGGGGGCCGTGGAAGAAGAAACTGGTCACGGAGCTGGCGCGGAGGACCAAGCAATTTCTCGAAGGCGAAGAGCAAGAACCCCGAGCCCTCGAGCAGTTTCCGACCGAGGGCCAGTTAAGGCGTCTTTCCCAGTCTCAGCAGGTCATCGAGGGACATCAGGACCTGCTCACCGTCATGATCGAGGACCGGCCCGGAGTCTTCTGCCAGGTCGCCGGGGTCCTTGCTCTACACGGCTTGGATGTCGTGGCCGCAGCCGCTTATTCGAGCGAAGACGGGAAAGCCCTTGCCGAGTTTCGAGTTTCGGATCCGATCCGATCCGAGATCCCCTGGCAAAAAGTCATCGCCTCCCTCGAGCTCGCTCTCGACGGGCGTCTGGCGCTGCGCGCGCGAGTTGCGGAGAGAGCGCGCGCATATGGACGCAAGAAACCCATGATCAGGCAGCCGATCGCGGCCACCGTCGGATTCGACAATCGAACATCGGATCAAGCCACCATCGTCGACGTGCACGCTCCCGATCGGATCGGCGTCCTATATCGGATCGCGCATGCGCTCGTCGAGATGAACCTCGATATCCGATCTGCAAAGGTGCAAACGATCGGTGCGAATGTCGTTGATTCGTTTTACGTGCGCAACAGACAAGGCGAAAAGATCACCGAGCCCACCGCGTTGTCGGAGATCGAGAAAGCCATCCTGCACAACATCTCCGACTAAACGCTCCTGGAGGGCCGCGACGGTTGTTCGTCGCGTCGTTCGTTGACAACGCCGAGTATGGTGAAGACGGTTGGTAACCAGATCTACTGCGTCGAGACCCCGCGCACATTCCCATCGTCCCCGAAAGGGACAAGAAGGGTAGGTGTGCCGTGACGCAGTTCCTAACGATCGGGCGCGAACCCACAGCTTGATTGAAACCCCCTCCGTCGCAGTCTTGGCCGCGATCAAGGCGCGTGACACCCGGGGAAAGACGATGCCGGAACGTATCTGCCTAGCATGTGTGGCGTCCATGCCGGTGGACGGCGCGGCCCTCTCGTTGATGCCCGAAGCTTCTCGTCTCGAGCAGGTCGGCTCGAGCGACGCGATGACGTCAGGGATCGAGGAGTTGCAAGCGACCGTTGGTGAAGGCCCGGCGATCGATGCTTTTGAATCCGGGGCTCCCATCCTCATCCCGGATCTCGACGCGCTCGATGGTCGATGGCCCGCTTTTGCCGACGCCTCCGCCACCAGAGAGCAACGCGCGATGTTCGTGTTCCCTTTGCAGTTGGGAGCAATCCGACTTGGAACGTTGACTCTCTACCGTCGCGACAAGGGGCAACTATCGCCCGACACGATGGCGGATGCTTTGCGGGTGGCCGACGTGATAGCGATGCTGCTGATGGGGAGCAAGGGCGACCTAGTCGGAGACTTCGCCGAGCAATGGCTCAACGAATCTTCATGGACCCGAGAGATCCACCAAGCCACCGGCATCCTTATCTCGCAACTGGGTGTCGGAGCCGAGGAGGCTTTCGTGCGCCTACGAGCATTTGCATTCGCCCAGGATCTTTCGTTGTCCGCGGTAGCCCGTTCGGTTGTCGATGGTCGAGTTCGACTCCCCGCCCTCGATGGAGATGGATAAAACAACGGCGTCTTCCCCCTCTTACAATGACCGAGAACCGCACACCGAGTACTGAGGTGGAGAAGAAGTGGATCGCGAACAGCGCCTCGTCGAAACGATCGTCACGCTCGCCGACACCCTCATCGATGATTTCGATGTCGTCGAGTTGATGCAAACGCTGGTCGATCAATCCGTGAACTTGCTCGAGGCGGACGCGGGAGGGCTGATGCTCGCCGACCAGCGGGGCGGATTGCAAGTGATGGCGTCGTCGTCCGAGCGAACACGACTTCTCGAACTGTTCCAGCTACAGAACAACGAGGGGCCGTGTCTGGATTGCTATCTATCCGGGAAGCAGGTACTCGTCGTCGATCTCACCAACGAAGGCACGCGCTGGCCCCAGTTCGTTCCCGAAGCCGAACGCCGCGGGTTCTCTTCGGTCCAAGCACTTCCGCTTCGGCTTAGAGCCGACACGATCGGGGCCTTGAATCTCTTCCATGCGCGTCCTCGATCGTTGTCCGAAGACGATCTGCGCGTAGGTCAGGCGATGGCTGCGGTGGCTACGATCGGCATCCTTCAAGAGCGCGCGATCCAGCGCACCGAGACCTTGTCCGAACAACTGCAGAGCGCCCTCAATAGCCGGGTGATCATCGAACAGGCCAAGGGAGTGTTGGCCGAGGGCGGGAGTCTGGATATGGACGAGGCTTTCGCCAAACTGCGCGGGTACGCGCGCGGCAACAATTTGCGATTAGGTGAAGTCGCTCGCGGCGTCGTGGAGGGCAAGATCGATACAGAAACAGTGTTGGAAGCCTCGTTGGAGAGGAAAGCGAGCTCGTAGTCCGACCTGGATCACTCCGTTGGCGTATGCGGTCAATCGCTGTAAGGTGATGGTGACGCTGTTCGTCCCAGACCTCGGCTAACACGTCGGCGTCACCCCAGACCCTCGGTGGCGTGTGGCAACCGCCATTTCTTACTAGCCGAGGATGATCTGTGACCAATCACCCCCGCTCCGATCGCCGTTCGTTCGCGCTTTTCGCGCCCGCCGACTATTGCAGAGGGGCGTCGGCATGAGCGCCGCGTTGGATCCGTTCGTAGAAGAGCCCTCGGAGTCGGTTCGTCCCGACCTCTCGATCCCCGGCGTGGCGCCACTCGACGTGAACGGCGCAAAATGGCAACGTCGCTCTGTCTTGATCATCACTCTCGTTCCGTTCATAGGTTTCGTGCTCGCGGTGGGCGCTCTCTGGGGACGAGGATTGAGCCTCGTGGACGCGTCCATAGCGCTCGGTTTCTATTGCTTCACCGGACTGGGCATCACGGTCGGCTTCCATCGCTTGTTTACCCATCAGAGCTTTGTGCCGACCCGACCACTCAAGATCGCCCTCGCGGTCGCCGGCTCGATGGCTCTTCAAGGGTCGCTGATCGACTGGGTGGCGGCCCACCGGCGCCATCACGCGTTCTCGGACAAGCCGGGAGACCCTCACTCCCCACATCTAGATGTGGGGGAAGGCCCTGCCGCGGTCGTGAGAGGTCTGTGGCACGCACATGTCGGCTGGCTCGTCACTCCAGAATCAACCGACATGCATCGCTGGGCTCCCGATCTGCTGAAGGACCCCGACCTGGTCCGCGTCCATAAGAGCTTCCCGCTGCTGAGCATCGTGACGTTCACACTTCCGGGCTTGTTGGGTTATGCGATCACCCGCTCCGTTTGGGGAGGGATCACGGCCGCATTGTGGGGATCACTTGCCAGGATCTTCTTTCTTCATCACGTGACCTGGAGCATCAACTCGATCTGTCACTTCTACGGAAAACGTCCCTTCAAGAGCAGCGACCACTCGACCAACAATTGGGTTCTGTCGATCGTGTCTTTCGGAGAGTCGTGGCACAACAACCACCACGCATTCCCAAGTTCTGCGATCCACGGAGTGGGCCGGGGACAGATAGACCCCAGCGCTCGGATGATCCGACTCTTCAAGTCGTTCCACTGGATCAAGTCGGTCAAAGTCGCATCGCCGCGACAGCTCGCAGCCAAGATCGAGATGCCCCTGGTGGTTCGTAGAGCTCTTAGGTAGATCCCAGATGGTGGTCCACTCGGCCCTCATACGTGCCGATGGCCATAAGGACGGGTCCCCCCAGGGGCCTTTCGTGACAC
The DNA here is from genome assembly GCA_034665605.1 of Actinomycetota bacterium. Lineage (GTDB taxonomy): Bacteria > Actinomycetota > CADDZG01 > CADDZG01 > WHSQ01 > JALZGD01. The sequence goes on from JAXDJM010000059.1 coordinate 6,938, forward strand.
GGCGACCCCCCCTCCAGAGCGGGATCGCAAGGCTACGGAACCCAATCAGGGTGAGCGAGCTACCAAGATAAGGACAAGCGCATGGGAAAGAGAACGCGCGACGTGCTTTTTGGGCTTGCTGCCGGAGCTCTCGCACTCGGTTTTAACGCTCCTGCATTCGCTGCAGACAACACTGCAGGCACCGCGGCAACGGTCACCGTCACGGGTGGCTTCCTCACGATCACGGCTCCTACTGATGCCGGCAATCTTGGCTCTCGATCCAACAGCGTCGGTGGTGGCACCATCAGCGGCTCACTCGGCCAGGTGCAAGTCCTGGATGCTCGCAGCGCCGCTGCAGGTTCCGGGTGGGTCACCAGCGTCATCTCGGGAGCGTTCACGCCATTAGCGGGACCGGCGATCGCAGCGAGTGAAGTCAGCTATAGCGCGGGTGCGATCACAAAGGTTGGCACCGCGACTTATACGGCAAACAACCCGTCAGACCTCACCGGCGTTTCCGCGGCTGTAACTGCGACGGGCATCACCGGGGATAACTCGGCTACATGGAACCCCACGATCTCCGTGCACGTTGCGGGAGGGATGGCCGCAGGCGTCTACTCCGCGACCATCACGCACTCTGTTCTGTAGATCGTTCGGAGCTGCCGTCGCGGCTCTCGCGTTGCTCGCCGTCGTTGCCGTGCCCTCAGCCGGCGCGACGCCGAGGCCGGATGGGATCGGCCTGCGACTGCTCGACGCTCCGACGAGCGCGTCAAGTGATCCGCGCGCGCGGCTCTACATCGTCGATCACCTTGCTCCCGGAACGGTCATTCATCGCCGTATCGAGGTAGCGAACTCAACGACCTCTGCCTCGCACATCAGGTTGTATCCGGCTGCAGCCAGGATCGCGAAAGGCTCATTTCTGGGAGCTGCCGGACATACCCCGAATGATCTGTCTACCTGGACGTCGGTTAGTCCCCGCGCCGTCGACATCTCACCCGGCGGGAGAGCTATCGCCGTGGTGAGTATCGCGGTGCCCCGAGATGCAGCACCGGGGGAGCGATACGGCGTCGTCTGGGCCGAGGCTCGCTCGACTCCGAATAATCGCGGGATCACCCAGGTCAACCGGGTCGGGATCAGGATCTACCTCTCAGTTGGGCCCGGTGGAGCACCGGCGGCAGATTTCTCGATCGATTCGCTTACGCCCGAGCGGTCGCCCAACGGCAGACCGATGGTCGTGGCAACCGTCCACAACACTGGAGGCCGGGCGCTCGATATGAGCGGAAGCCTGCAGCTCCTGGACGGACCCGGCGGACTGTCGGCAGGTCCTTTCCCCGCGACGCTTGGCACGACGCTTGGTATCGATGAAACGGAATCGGTCCAGATAATGCTCGATAAGCGCTTGCCGGCAGGGCCGTGGGACGCGCGGATCGTCCTTCACAGCGGTCTGCTGGAGCACACGGGACGTGCAACCATCACTTTCCCCGCGGCGGGAATCGCATCCCCGGTCACGGTCTCGCCCGTGGGTCGTGGATGGTTCTACCTGGCCATAGGTTTGATCGTTGCGTTGCTGACTGCTCTGGGGGTCATGCTGGTAACGATCGCGCGCCGCCGCTTAAGGCCGGCGCCTACTATCTAGGTGCCGATAACAGGAGTACCCTGAGAAAGTCTCGAACTCGAGACGCAGTCCACTACGCGTGGGCGTTCGCTGGTGAGGCCGCTTCAGGCGCCAATCCCTTCCCAGTCTTCGTCTGGGAAGAAGGCCGCCAGTGTCAAGGCCGGACATATCGCTTGAGCTCGTCGATGGTCTTCAAAGGCTGTCTGCGCTCCTTGGATCCGACAACGTGCTCGAGGAAACGCTTCAGACCGTCGTAGATCTTTCGGTTGCCACTTTGCCCGGCTGCGACTCTGCGGGAGTGACGGTACGGGCCCACGGGCGTGACACAACTGCGGCTGCGACCGACGCGTACACGCTGGAGATCGACAAGATCCAGTATTCGAACGATGAAGGCCCGTGTGTCTCATCCTTGGAAGAGTCTGTCGTCAAGCAGATCGATGCCGTATCGGAAGAGTCCCGGTGGCCGGACTTTTGCAAGCAAGCTGCCGACAAAGGCCTCAAGAGCGTCTTGTCGCTACCCCTCATCAACAACGAACCTCTCGGCTCGCTGAATCTCTATGCACGTACGGAGCGCGCGTTCGATCAGAAGATGGTCGACATCGCCCAGATATTCGCCAAACAAGCGTCGATAGCGCTTGAGAATGCTCGGACCTATGCCGAGGCTCGTCTTCTCGCCGCCCAGCTAACCGAAGCGCTTAAGAGTAGGGACGCGATCGGCCAGGCGAAAGGGATCCTGATGGAGCGCGAGGGCGTTTCCGACGACGAAGCGTTCGAGATGCTCAAGACGATCTCTCAGAACGCAAACGTCAAGTTGCGAGACATCGCTCAGCGCTTGATCGACGAGAAGCAGCGCTCTGCCGAGCAAGCGGGCCGAGGACCGACGGAGCCCATCGCTTCCTCGTGACGACCAGTACTCTCGGAACCCAACGTTATCTTCGAGAAAGGGAGCAAACATGGCTGCGAAAGTTGTGCACTTCGAGATCATCACGACCGGTGACCCAGCAGCACTGGGGAAGTTTTATTCGGAGACCTTCGGTTGGAACGTCGACGCGGACAACGAGTTCCACTACGGCCTAGTCACTCCCGAGGACGCAGGGATCGGCGGTGGGATCGGAGGGGTACCCGACCCGAACATGCCCGGTCACGTCACGTTCTACGTACAGGTACCCGACCCCGAGGCGACCCTGAAGGACATCGAGAGCCGTGGTGGTCAAAGGATCATGGGCCCCGAAGAGATCACCGAAGGCACGACCATCGCTATCTTCCGAGACCCGCAAGGGAACCTCGTGGGGCTCACGAAGGGCGAGTAGCGGCGACCTAATCGTTGAAGTCATCACGCAACATGTCCATAAGAAGTCCGTCGCGCCACGCGCCGTCCGGCCCCCGCTCGTACTGACGCATGACCCCGACCGGTCGAAACCCAACGCGTTCGTAAGCGCGGATCGCCGCTTCGTTCGAGACGGCAGGATCGATCGTTAGCCGATGGTGTCCGCGTTCGTCGAATAGGTAGCGCGCGAGCATCCGGATCGCCTCGGCTCCGAGACCCTGGCCATGTCGCGAGGTCGTGAGGAAGATGTCGACCGCCGCGCGGCGGTACATGGGTTCGTTGTCCTCCCAGTACTGGATCGCGCCGACCACCGTTCCTGCAAGCTCGATGACGAGAACTTCAGCAGCGTCCTCAAATTCCGAGCGCACCTTCTCGAGGTCGTAAGTGCCCCACCATTTGAAGACGTCGGGCTCCTGGAGTATCGCAAGTATCGTTTCGGAGTCTTCGGGACGACTGGGCCGCAACGAGACTCGGCCGCTGTGCAGGATCATTTGTGGAATGCAAAGGCTCTCAGGAGGGCCGTCGTCCGAGATATGCAAGCATCCGGACTCGTGGGGGCGCGTCGTCGGCCACTTCGATGGGCTCGGCAAACGCATCGCCGCGCGGGAACGATCCTTTGGGTTCCATCATGTTGGATGTCATTTGATAGGCGGCCTCAGCGACATCGTCGTCGATCGTGATGTCTTGACCCGTTGCTTGGGCAAGGTCCCATCCGTGAACGGTCGCGTCCGCGATCGCTACCCCTAGATTCATCGAGCCGGGTGACTCGCCCCATGGCATCGTGAAGTTTCGTTCCATAGCGCCGGGAGAGCGGAACGCTTCGATAACGTCTCGCGCTGCTCGTTCATATGACGCGACATGATCATTACCGACCCGGTCGATCGACGCGGATGGATCCTCGACATTGCCGGCGGCTCCTTGTGCCCAGCTCACGCACCCGCCGATCAGGTGATTGAGCAATTCACGGACGGTCCAATCGGTGCACGGAGTTGGATCTTTCAACTGATCTGGGCGCGTTCCCGCCACCACCTCACCGGTTCGTTTGAGCGCGCGCTCGTACATGTCCACGTCCATCCGGCCTCCTTCGCTGCAACCGTTCTTAAAGAAATGAATCTAAACGGAGGGCACGAACGTGAGCTTCGGGATGAAGAAATGAGCAAGCGGTCCGATCGCCAACGCGTAGAACGCGGTTCCCAGCCCCACAGTGCCGCCCAACAACCACCCCAGGAGCAAGACCGAGATCTCAAGAGCCGTTCGCGTTGCGCGGATCGAGTGACCACGTCCCGCGATCCCCGTCATCAGGCCATCGCGGGGGCCGGGCCCTAGTCCCGCTCCTATGTACAGGCCCGTCGCGGCACCGTTCAGCACGACCCCAATCACCAGGAACAGGATTCGAAGCCAGATCCCGTCGACGGTCGGTAGGACGACGAGGCAGGCGTTGATGCTCAACCCGACGATTACCGCGTTCGAGATCGTCCCCAGGCCGAGTCTTTGATGCAGAGGTATCCACAAGGTCAGAACGAGCAGCGAGACACCGATAACGACCCATCCGAGGCGGATACCGGTCTGCCGCGCGACTCCCTGGTGAAGGACATCCCACGGTGCCAGACCGAGTCGAGCTCGCACCATGAACGCGACGCTCGCGCCGAACCCGGCGAGTCCCACCAGAAGCTGAACGAAACGACGCGTGAGGTAACGCTCGTGGGGCGCGGGAAGTTCGACGAACCGTTCTAACACCACGCCCCCTTCCCTAAAGGGCGGCCTTCCAATCGGCGAAACGCGCCCGAAGGTCGTCGGTGGTTCGAGGCGGATCTTTCGGAGTGAGCCACGCCGAGCGCTTCGATTCGTTCTCGAGCACGACCCATTCGTAACCGTAAGTCCGGGGCCCTGCCCAGAACGGCTCGACCCATCGCTCGGAAGCGAGTTTGGCAACCGCGGCATATCCGTACCGGGCCCGCCCGGCCCAGAACGGCGTCACCTCGAACAGTGGAGTTCCCCGCGTTCTAGCGCGCACTTCACGGATGTCGGAGTATTCGCCTACCCAACACAGCTCGACAGCAGCTTTTGCAACGACCAGACCTCCACGTAGCTGTAACCAGACTTCATCTCCCCCAAAGGCGCCATTCTTGTGAGCGGGGCCGGGGCGCTCGCGCGTTTCGATCGCATAGGACAGATGCGGCGTCGTTTGCTTTGCCGTCACATGCTCGAGTTTGCGGATGATCACGTGGTCCATCTAGACAGACCTTAGGTCAGCGCATCGATCAGCCGGGACCGAGACGAGAGTCGATCTCGGTAGCGATCGATCGCGCGTCGTCTAGCCGAGCCGAGTCAACGAAAAGTCTGACGCCGTACTCCCAGAGCTGGCTGAAGTAGCCCGGCTCTTTGAACCACCACTCGATACCTGCCTCTTCCAGAGCTTCGGCGATCTCGTTGGCCCGCTCCCTAGAGAAGCGCCCGAGGTGAACGGTGTCCATCCCCACATTTAACGACCTGTGACCCCTTTCTAAGAAACCTCACAGACGACTTCAGTAGCTTGACCTTCATGTCAGTGGCTGAATCGCTGCCCGCCGCGGTCGTCAGAAGCTGGCGCCGGCAGCCCGTCTACCTGCGGCTCCTACGAACGTTTCTCGGTGTGACGTTCGTCTATGCGGGTGCGCAGAAACTCGCCGATCCGGGATATTTCAAGCCCGGTGCCCCGACCTATATCGGGACCCAGTTGAAGGGATTCGCGCAGGGGAGCCCGATCGGTCCGCTCCTTCGCATCCTCGCTCACGTTGCGGTGCCCGTTGGTTGGATCATCGCGTTGGGAGAGGTCGCGGTGGGCGTTGCGACTCTCCTGGGGATCGGAGTGATGATCGCTGCGGCGGTCGGTTTTGTCATCAACGTAGCTCTGCTCTTGTCTGCCACGTGGCACGTCCATCCGTACTTTCTGGGGTCAGATTCGATCTATGCGGTCGCGTGGCTCGTGTACCTACTGGCGTTGGTCGATCGCAAAGAAACGGTCCCGACTCCCCGTCGCACTTCGAACCGGCGGCCGCAACCCACCTCGGATCGAAGAGAGTTCTTACGAGCAGGAGCGGTTGCGATCGGAACCATCCTCGTCTCGTCTGTATCTCGAGCTGCCGCGGGGAAGAGCGTCGCCCGATCCGCTAATGGAAATCTGGGCAATGCTTCGGGTCACTCGAAGCCGGGCGCGACCCAGTCGCCATCCGGTTCTGCATCGTCGAGTGCTCCCCAGGTCTCGGGTCAGCCGATCGCGGATCTGGACAGTTTGAAGGTCGGTTCGCCAATCGCGTTTTCGGACCATGGCACTCCCGCCGTTCTGTTCCGGACGGGATCCGATTCTGTGGAAGCGTTCAGTCGCGTATGCACGCATGCGGGGTGCACCGTCGGGTTCAATCCGCAAACAGGATTGCTGCAATGTCCGTGCCACGGCGCCACCTTCGACCCGTCGCGCAACGCTGCCGTCGTTGCCGGCCCGGCCCCCACACCATTGCCCGTGATCAAAGTCGCTGTAGATCCGGCGACGCGCAAGGTGATGCTCCAGGGTTGATGCCGCCCGTTAGGGTGCACGTGTGGTGGGACAACCGGAAGATATGGATCAGCAAGTTGTCGTGGTTCCACCCGATCGGGCCGATGAAGCAGGGCCGCGGGACGCGGTCGAACAACCCGGGAAAGTCATCCGCATAGCCTCGATGGTCCGACAGCTTCTAGAGGAAGTTCGCCGGGCTCCACTCGACGAAGCAAGTCGCACGAGGCTGCGCGAGATCTATCAAACGTCGATCACCGAGCTCGGCGAGGTTCTGTCACCCGATCTGCGTGAAGAGCTCGGACGCCTCAGCCTGCCGTTCGACGAATCGGCCCCGTCGGACGCGGAGCTTCGCATCGCCCACGCTCAACTTGTCGGGTGGTTGGAGGGTCTGTTCCATGGGATCCAGGCGATGCTCGTCGCTCAAGAGATGGAGTCGCGTCAGCGTCTCGAGGACATGCGGCGTCGCAGCCTTCCGTCGGGACCGGAGGGGTCACCGGGAAGTGAAGGGGGTCCCTACCTGTAGCTACTTCGTTCATGGCGAAACGATCCTTCTGATCGAAGTGCTCGTGAGCATGTAGAGCCATCCTCCCGGTCCCTTGGCCACGTCGATGATCGGCTCACCGGCGTTGTAGATGTGCCGGTCGCGTCGTACGCGAGTGCCCCTGCGATTCATGACGAGCCTGTGCAGCGTGCTCGTGTTGTAGTCGCCGAAGTAGAGCGACCCCGACAGGTTCCGCAGCCGCCCGCGATACCACCACGCGTCGGTTGGAGCGATGGTCGGCGACCACCTCTTCAGCGGCCGTTTCGGGTTGGGCCCGACACCGGCCGTCCCGCACTGATAGCCATTCCCCCAGCCGTAGTTGCGGCCTTTCTTGATGATGTTGACCTCATCGTCGCAACTGGGGCCGTTCTCGGTTTCGTACAACTTGTGTGTCCCCGGCCTGCGTGCAAGTCCGAATGGATTCCTGTGGCCATACGTCCATACCGGATTGGATCTTCCGAATGGGTTTCCGCGAGGCACGCTTCCATTGGGGTTGATCCTCAGGATCTTTCCCAGCCGGACGTTTCGATCTTGAGCGTTACCCGGATCGTGTGCTTCTCCGACCGATACGAAGAGTTTTCCGCCGACGAACTCGAGTTGCCCTCCGTTGTGATAGCCGGAGGAGGAGGCAGGGATCCCTCGAACGATGTTTTTCTTATGCGTGCAGCGATCGTGGGACACCACGAACCGGACAACACGGTTCTGTAGAGGCGACGAGTTCGTGTAATAGACGTAGAGCCGGTGATTGCGCTTGAAATGTGGATCGAGGACTATGCCCAGAAGTCCCCGCTCGCCGGTCGAGTTCACGCTCAACCGCGCGCATGGCCGACGCACCAGCTTGCGACCGTGCATCACCCGGATCTGACCGTTGTTCTTCTCCGTGAAGAAGATCTTGTGGGTTCCCTTGAGCCATGCCATGTCGACCGGGAAGGGAAGGTTGCCTCGGTAGGTCTGCACCGTGGTTCCGGAGGGCAGGTGCGCCGACGATGGTGCGCTCGAGGGTGCCGCAGGGCTTCCGGGACCCACACACGACAGCAGGAACCCAAGAACGATGCACCCAAAGATTCTTCTCATCGTCGTCGCTGCCTCTTACTCGGGGCCGTCGCTAGAGCGCCATTATGATTTGTCGCGGAGGCGTGCCCGAGCGGCCGAAGGGAGCGCACTGCTAATGCGTTAAGGGGTTTATAGCCCCTTCCGGGGTTCAAATCCCCGCGCCTCCGCCCGCGTTACAGTCTTCATCTCTCGTGCGCCCGTAGCTCAGTGGATTAGAGCGTCCGGCTACGGACCGGAAGGTCGGGGGTTCGAATCCCTCCGGGCGTACTAACTGCTTCGGGGCCTGGGTACTACAGTCCTTGGGCTTTGGACGTTCAAGCCGACGAGACCTTCATGCGTCTCGCACTCGAGGAAGCGGCTGCCGCGCTCGAGCACGACGACGTCCCGATCGGTGCTGCGATCGTGATCGACGGCGCAGTGGTAGCGAGGGCGGGCAATGAGCGCGAGCTGACCGGCGATCCCACGGCACACGCCGAGATCCTGGCATTGCGGCGGGCAGCCGCGGCGGTCGGCTCGTGGCGACTGTCGGGGGCGACCGTCTACGTGACCTTGGAACCGTGCCCTATGTGCGCGGGAGCGTTGGTTTTGGCTCGGGTGGAGCGACTCGTTTACGGCCCCCAAGACCCGCGAGCCGGTGCGGCGTACTCGCTCTACAACGTGGTTCAAGATCCCCGGCTCAACCACCAGATGTCGATCACGACCGGTGTGCTCGCGGATGAGGGGGCCGAACTCCTGCGGCGATTCTTCACGACGCGCCGCGACGATCCCACGAGCGGTGGGGGTGGGATTTGAACCCACGGAGGGCGTGAACCCTCACTCGCTTTCGAGGCGAGCCCGTTATGGCCGCTTCGGTACCCCACCAAGTTCTACGACGCCTCCGAACAAGTGTCGCGGCTTCGCCGCGATCTTTGCCTTCGGCTTTCCGGCACGGCGCGGCGCCCTTCGGGGGCCTAGCGCCTTCGCCGGGACCATCTTCACACTAGGAGTGTGCTGCAGGTTAGCTCAGCATCCGTGGCCCACCCTGCTGGCTAGGATGCCCGACGGAGACGTGCGTGAGCGGCCGAAACGGCACGACTGGAAATCGTGTGATCCGAGAGGGTCCAAGGGTTCAAATCCCTTCGTCTCCGCCAGACCGGTCGACTATCCTCACGGGCGGTCGCGCTAGGTGGGGGGCTCGGGGTCCCCTGTACCGGAAACCCTCGATACGCCGGACCGATTACTCGCTTGCGGCCCGCGGTTGACCGGGCAGCCCCCGGCGACGAGCGTCGATGGTCGAGTCCCGCGCGACTCGGAGCCGTGAACCCGGTCAGGCCCGGAAGGGAGCAGCCGTAAGCGGTGTACCGAGAGTGCCGCGGGCAAGCTCGGCCGGAGCTTTCTCGCCGGGACAGCGACGGCCGTCCGCAGGTCCAGAGCGGGGTGCGCGACCATTTTTCGCGACATACCCAACAACTAAGATGAGTCGAAATGGCTTATCTGTCTCTCTATCGCAAGTACCGGCCCCAAACGTTCGACGAGCTCCTCGGTCAAGACCACGTTTCCAGGACTTTGGCTGCGGCCGTCCGCGACGACAGGGTCGCTCATGCATATCTGTTCACGGGCCCACGCGGTACTGGTAAGACCAGCACCGCTCGGATCCTTGCGAAGGCTCTCAATTGCATCGACGGCCCCACCCCTCAGCCATGTGGGAAGTGTGATTCGTGCGTAGCCATCTCTGAAGGGTCTTCGCTAGACGTGATCGAGATGGATGCCGCATCACATTCGAAGGTCGACGAGACGCGCGAGATCCTTGCCGGCGTTCCACTGGCAACTGCAGGGGGCAGACGCAAGGTCTATGTGATCGATGAGGTTCACATGTTGAGCACACCCTCGTTCAACGCCCTTCTGAAGACCCTCGAAGAGCCTCCTCCACACGTCGTTTTCATCCTTGCGACGACCGAAGCTCACAAGGTTCTGCCGACGATCATCTCTCGCACGCAGCGGTTCGACTTTCGTCGGGTACCGGTCGAGGTGCTCCAACAACATCTCGAGTCTGTGGCGAAGCAAGAGTCCATGGATGTGGACGTCACAGCGGTCGAGGTGATCGCCCGTCATGCAGACGGAAGCGTCCGGGATGCTCTGTCGGCTCTCGATCAACTTTCAACGCTCGAGGGTCATATCGGCCAAGAAGATGCCGAGCGTTTGCTGGGCGCGCGTAATGAAGATTCGCTTCCTGCGCTGTTCGAAGCGGTGGCCGATGGTGACGTCGGCCTGGTTTTCGCAACGCTTCACACGTCGATAGCGCGCGGCTCAGACGTTCGCCAACTTGCGCTCGGGGTGCTTGAACACGCTCGCACCCTTCTGATACTTAAAGCTGCTCCGGACGCGGCCGACCTGATGGACGCGGCCGCAGACGATCTTGCCCTCATGGGGACGCAGGCCGGCCGATTCGCAGCGGGAGCACTCGTCAGGATCATCGATCTGGTTGCGAAGGCGCTTACCGAGATGCGTAACGCTCCGAACCACCGCTTGTTGCTCGAGATCGCATTGGTACGCGCAACGTCTCCGGATACCGATCCATCCGCGACCGGCCTGTTGGGCCGGATCGAGCGTCTCGAGCGACGCATTGGTATCGAGATCGGCGCGGACGACGCAGCTCCGCGCGTCGAGGCGACTTCTGAACCCATGACGGCACCGCGTCCTGAAACTCCAAAACCAACGACGACGGAACCAACGACGACGGCTCCCGCGGTCGCCTCCTCGAAGACCTTAACGAAGAAAAGCGCTCCTAGGGAGACGTCGCAAACTTCGGCTCCGGCCGCAACCAGGCCAACTCCATCGCCCGCGGTCCCGGCCCAGATCGGCCTTTCACACATCCGCGATGCGTGGTCGAAGACTCTGGCAGAGGTCAAATCCAGAACCCGCCGGGTCGGCGCTTATCTCGAGGGATCGCGGCCCATCGCCTTCGAAGACGAGACATTGACCGTGGCCACGGCTGCTGATTTCCATGCTGAAGCCATGAAGGACGAGGCATGCACCGCAACGTTGTCCGACGGGCTCTACGCCGCGCTAGGGATCCGGACGAAGTTCAAGTTCGTCGCTCAATCGAAACTGGGCGACGAGCATTCTCCCTCAACAGGCCAGGCGACGCCCGAGGAAGTCTCCGTTGATGACATCGCGACCGACGCGGAGGTGCAAGATCCTGTAGAGCTCGTCAAGCAGGGACTCGGCGCAGAAGTCGTGGAAGAGAAGGTCAAATGATCGTGCGATCGATCGCTCACAGGAGTCGTGCATGAAAGACCTGCAACGCATGATGAAGGAAGCCCAACGGATGGCGGCCGATGTTCAGAAAGCTCAGGAGGAGCTCGCAGACGAAACCGTGGAAGCCTCTGCCGGTGGTGGCGCCGTCCGCGTTGTTGCGAGCGGCGACCAAAGGATCGTGTCCATCACGATCGATCCCGATGTGTTCGACGGAACTCCCGAAGCCGACGACATCGAGATGCTCGGCGACACCGTTACTGCCGGCGTTAACGAAGCGCTCGCAAAAGTCAAAGAGCTGCAAGAAAAGACGTTGGGACCGATCGCCGGAGGGCTCGGGGGTCTCGGCCTCCCGGGGACGTAACGCAATTGTTCGCGGGGCCTATCCAAGATCTGATCGACGAGCTTGCGAAGCTGCCCGGTATCGGACCGAAGAGCGCTCAGCGCGTTGCCTTCTATCTGTTGAAGGCTCCGGCCGGCGAGTCAGCCTCGTTGGCCCGCGCGGTGGCCGAGATGAAAGAAAAAGTTCGCCTATGCATCCGCTGTTTCAATCTTGCCGACCAAGAGCTGTGTGAGTTCTGCCGCGACGACCGTCGCGACGCCACCACCATCTGCGTGGTCCAGGAACCACCAGACATCGTTGCTATCGAAAGGACCCGCGAGTTC
>JAXDJM010000060.1:0-6331 GCA_034665605.1 Actinomycetota bacterium
ACCACAGACTGATGAGAAAGCTAGGCGTGACCGATGACGATGTCGCCAGCTTCATGAACTCCTACACGATCGCCGACAACTGGACCGGCGCGCGCCTTCCGAACGGATACGAGGGGCGTGCCGACGAAGAGATCTTCTCTGCGGTGTTCCCGGGCTCCCGGCTTCCCGAGATCATGCAGTGTGCTTTCGGTTCATCCACACCGCCATCATCGGTTGGAGGCGGATGAGCCGGCGAACCTTCGCGGCCCTCATGTGCGGGACCCTGGTCATCGGAGCGTGTACGACCGGCACCGATCAGGCACGGTCGACGGCATCGCAGAAGCGACCGAACATCCTGATCGTGATCACCGATGACCAGCGTGCCACGGGGACGCTGGGCGTCATGCCAAACACAAAGCGACTGTTCGGTACGCAGGGCCGTACCTTTGCAAGTGCGTTCGACACGACGCCGCTGTGCTGTCCGTCGCGCTCATCGGTCATGACGGGCGAGTATCCCCACAACCATCACGTGCTTACTAATTTCGATTCCCACAAGCTCGATCAACAAAAGACGATTCAGCGCTATCTGCAGAGGTCGGGATACCTAACCGCGATCACCGGAAAGTATCTGAACCATTGGGGGACCGCGGATAACCCTCCCTATTTCGACAAGTGGTCAATCTTCTTGCAAGGCGAGTACTACAACCGTCAGTTCAATCTGCAGGGAAAGATCCGGCGCGTGCATCGGTACACAACGTCCTTCATCTCTGACAAAGCCGTGACGTACCTGAATGACTTCGAACAACAGGACGACAGGCCGTGGTTCCTGTACGTGGGAACAGGTGCACCGCACGCGCCCTTTACACCCCAACCGCGGTATGCGACGGCGCATGTTCCAACGCGCAAGCCCAACGCCGCCGTTCACGAGAAGGACCGCTCGGACAAGCCTCGATTCGTCCGGCGGCGATATACAAAGCCGCGACGGGGCCGGATCCTTCGACGTAAGCAGTTGCGCACGCTGATGTCCGTCGATGACCTCGTCCAACGCGTCTTTCAGATGATGGACGGGCTCGACGAGACCAGAGACACGATCGCCATCTTCCTTTCCGACAATGGGTTCTTGTGGGGCGAGCACGGCCTCAAAGGAAAGGGGTCTCCGTACACACAAGGGATCCAAGTGCCGCTTATGGTCCGGTGGCCCGGTCACATCGACCCCGGCAGCGTCGACCATCGCCTGGCCTCGACCGCGGACATTTTCCCTACGCTTATGGCCGCGGCGGGCCTCACGCCCGACACCCGCTACCCCGTGGACGGCACATCTCTGCTGGCCCCGTCCCACCGATCCCGCTTGCTCATCGAGCACCACTCCAGCAGGCAGTCCGATGCTCCCACGTGGGTGTCGGACCGGACCGCCACCTACCAGTACATCGAGTACCTGAAACAGGGCCGGGTCGTGGGTCGTGAGTACTACGACCTGGTCGCGGATCCCGATGAGCTCCACAACCTCTTGGCCGATGCCGACCCGTCCAACGACCCATCCCTAGGAGCCCTGACCCGCCGTCTAGCGGCCGATCGCTCGTGCGCTGGCTCGAGCTGCCCCTGATCCACGCTTTTCCTCTGCAATCTCCGCGCTTTTCGCGGTCTGTGCAGAGGAAAAGCGTGCCGGAATAGGCCCTCGCAATCCCTCGTTTACCTTCAGGCGTACTGGAAATAGAGCTAGAACCACAAAGCGAGCCGAGAGGAGCGAACCCCGATGTCCTTCGAGGGCATTGAAGAGCGTCTGGACTGGCAGGAGGACGCCGCCTGCCGTGAGTACGACAACATCCTGTTCTTCGGGGACGACCAGGGCGAGGCCGAGTTCGAGAAGCAGGCCCGCGAGGCTCGTGCCAAGGCAGTTTGCCATCGCTGCCCCGTGGCCGAAGCGTGCCTCGAGTTCGCGATCGAGACCAACCAGAAATACGGCATCTGGGGCGGCATGACCGACAAAGAGCGAGCTTCCCTCAAGCGCCGCCGCGCCCGCGCCCGCCGCGCTTCCTAGCTTTTACCAGGACTTTCCCGCCCCGCCCCCTCGTTTCGCGCCCGTGCTGCGACTAGAATCCGATCTGGTGTTGAGGGGTTTTAGTCACTTTTTGTCTGGTGCAACGTTCTAACCAGTAGACAAGTCTTATTGACTGACGGTTGCTCGTCCAGGCTCGGCGGATTGGGGTGCGTACATGAGTCACTTGAAGAAAGCCACCGGGTTGACCTTTAGAGCCCGGTTCGCCGTTGTCCTTGCCACGGTGATCGGCCTCACGGTGTTCTTGCTACCCGGGAGCCTCCTGGGGATCGAGGTCCTATCGGCGAATGCCGCTACCCCGTGCCCCGGCCCCGTGACGCCCACGGCCTCGACCGTCGCGTTCATCAACCCGAGCACGGGCATGACGGCAACGTCACAGCTCAACATGACCGGGACCCCCGAAGTATCGGCCAAGCCCAAGACGCCGGGCGGAACGGACCCCGAGGCAGCGACGTATCACATCAACTCGTGGGGCGCGAACCTCCCTCCGAACCCGCTCGTCCAATACTTCTATTACCCCACGGGTGGAACAGATCCGGCCACGCCGATCGGCTTCGCAACGAGGGCCGGAACGGATGCATTCGAGTATTTCTGGCAGAGCTCTTCGATGCCGGCCGACGGTGCCTACACGTTGTGTGCTGTTCTGAGCAACCTGGATACGACAACTCAAACGGCCACGCCGGTCGCCCAGGCAACCCAGGACGTCAACGTCAACAACCAAGACGGGGATCCGACCAACCCGACCTCCGACCAGGATGCGCGCGGCGACACGGTCGAGATCACGTACCCCACCAACAGCGGGCTTCTGGGGGCATACACGCCGCCGAATCCGACCAGCGCGAGCCCCGCTCCTCCGTCCAACTTCATCATGGATGTGAAAGTCAGCCCCGGATCGATGCCCCCCGACGGTGGCACCGTTTACGTCAAAGGTTTTTACTCACTGACTCCGCCGGGTGGCAGCGAGCCGACGTGGAAGAGCTGCACGGGATACGCGAAGGTCACGCAGGGAAAGGTGAACAACCTTCTCTGCACGCTGGCTGCGGGGGATAGCCCCAGCTCGATCAACGCGGTCGGTGCGCTCGCTAACGACACGCCCTCGCAGTTCCCGTCGGCACAGCCGCAGTTCGATGACTCGACCGACGGCCACAGGGTCGCGACACATATCACTCAGGTGCCGACTCAAGTTTCGTTGAACCCGTCGAGCGTCATCGTTGGTAAGGACTCGAATGGGGCTCTCCCGTGCCGGCCGGTCACCGCAACCGTCACCGACCAGGAATCGCCGGCCCGGCCCATCGCCAAGGTGAATGTTGACGTGCATGCGACCGGGCCCACGAACTCGATCCGTTTCGACATTGTCGACACGGCGAGCGGGGCTCCTCAGAACCACCTCCAAGATCCGGCCTACGACTGCAAGAACGGCGGAAACAGCGGGGTCGAGGGGGATCACGTTGGCGCCGGCGGTGGTGGCCTCGACACGAAGCACATCGAGTCCACTTCGGGAACGACTGCGAGCGGCACGTATGTGTTCGAGCTCCACTCGGACGACATCGGGACGACCTCGCTCTCCGCGTGGGCAGATACCGACGACGACGACGTTGCCGGCCCGAGCGATCCCGTCGCCGCGGGATCGATCACATGGGCGACGACCGCTCCGTCATCGACAACACCTACGCCCACCGCCTCGCCTTCGACATCGCCCACCGCCTCGACCTCACCGACCACTCCGAGCCCGTCGACCAGCTCGAGCTCGCCCGGAACCGTGTTCACGGTAATCACGGATCTCTCCATCGCCTACTCGAACGGGGACTTCCACGGGCGTGCGAAGGCCGGCACATCGCAGTGCCGGACCGGCCGGAGCGTGACGATCAAGAAGAGTCGCAGGGGGCCGGACAAGACCCTCGCCGTCGAGGTGACGAAGGGGCAGCGCGGCAAATATCGCCTGCACTTCCCGTCCGCCCACGGGCACTTCTACGCCAAGGTGTCTCGCAAGGTCTACTTCGATCAACAGGGCAACGAGTACGACTGTCGGGCAGATCGTTCGCCCACGATTAAGACGTAGTAGGCAGCTACGGCGCAGGAATCGCCGCGGCGGTGGTGAACCTCCTGTCAGGTCCGGATTGTCCGACTCACAGGCATTTGTTGGCAATTCGGGAGGAGGCCAGGAGAAACGGACGGTAGGGGTCGGGTTGCCCTACAGTGTCCTGTTGGGGTCGGGGCAACCTGCTGAGCGCCTCGT
Source organism: Actinomycetota bacterium (assembly GCA_034665605.1). Classification (GTDB taxonomy): domain Bacteria; phylum Actinomycetota; class CADDZG01; order CADDZG01; family WHSQ01; genus JALZGD01. The sequence continues at coordinate 4,272 of JAXDJM010000060.1, forward strand.
CGTTTAGATAGATAGATAGATAGATAGAGGCTGTCGGGCGCCTCGTTGAGGCGGGAAGCCAGGAGGTAGAGCTTGAAACGATCGTCCTTGTCCGGAAACGACGGCCGCGCGCTGGCGCGGATCGTCCTTGCCCTGTTGGGGGCGTTCTTCTTGATCGTCGTGCTGTTGCCGGTTAGCTCGTTCGGCAAGCCGGGCCAGGCGGCCGCGACCACTACGACCTCGCCTTCAGGGTCAACGTCAGCGTCGGGTTCGACCTCTGCCTCGGCGTCGGCCAGCACGTCACCGACGGCATCGCCGAGCGGTGGGAACGCGGGCGGGATCGCGTTTATCAGCCCGCCGAACGATCCTGACCCAAGCCGGAGCCAGTGCGGCAACGCGCCCCCTCCCGCTCCCGACCCGGTCGACTGCAACCCCGAGGTATCCACCAAGCAGGATGACGACACGGCGTACCGCCTTGCGGTAACCCTTAAGACGATCCCACCCAATCCTCTGGTCGACTTCGAGGTCCAGGCTGGGACGGCCGGGACCGGAGCCATCACACACGTCGGTCAAGGTGCACCCACCAGCGGTTCGCCCGACACGTACGAGAACTTCTGGGCGCCCGGAAGCCTGTCCGACGGCGCATACACGCTCAGATCGATCCTCTATGCGAACTGCTCTAATGGGGCAACCGCTTGCACCGAAGTGGGCCGCGCTCAGAAAGTGATCTACCTGAACAATGCAGGGACGGGGACTCCCCCGACTGCCGACCCCGAGGCTCAATCGGAAACTGCGGGGTTCACCTATCCCCTGAACGGCGGATCTGCCGGCTACTACAAATCGACGGCGGGGACCACATTCTTCTTGTTGGATGCTTTCGTGAGCTCGGGCGCCACCTACGCGCTCGACTACTACACGACCACGCCTGTAGGCGAGGACCCGACATGGGTCGCCTGCGATGCGGGAAACAGTGAGGGTGCCGGAACCGAGGTCAATCCCAGCTCCATAAACAGACTTCAATGCGCGCTCTCCGGCAGCAAGGACACCGGCGCCCAGGTCACGGGCTTCGCGGTGATCGCCAATGACAGCCCCGATCCGGGACAGTTCGATCCCGGTTTCGACACCTCGCAAGACGATTCTGGTGACGCCGTCCGCGTGCGCCCCTATCTGCAGGTGCCAACATCGCTGTCGTCCACTCCGCAAACGCAGTCGGTTGGTCAATCGTCGGGCGGGGGCTTCCCGTGCTCACCCACCATGAATATCCACGTCTCCGACCAAGCCGCGAGGCCGATCGAAGGCGTCAACATCGATATCCATGGCCAGGGACCCGACGACCAGTTGGCCTTCGACACGGCCAGCGGCACAAAGCCGCCCGACAAGAATCACACCTCGTCCGAGGCGGCGTGGAAATGCAGCGGCACTGTGGGAGCCGGCGGGGCTCAAGGGGAGCACAACAAACCCGGAGACACCCCAGACATCAAACACATCGAGTCCACTTCGGGTACGAGCAGGAGCGGGGATTACGGCTTCAGATTCCACAGCCTCGCATCCGGTGTCACTCAATACACGGCATGGGCCGATTCGAATGACGACGATGCGTGCTTTAACGAGGCGAATGTAAACGGTGCCGTCGGATGGGGTGTCCCTGCCCCGAACCCAACGGGGGTTCTCACGGACACGTGCACGGCGATCGTTACTCCTCCGCCATGCACGAGTGCCGCGTCGCCGAGTCCTAGTTGCACGACTTCGGTTCCACCGCCGCCCATCGATGTGCCGACCACGCTCACGATCCGCTACGACAAGGGCGACAAGGCATTCGAGGGCCGGGCCCGCGCCCGCAAGCCGGGCTGCCGGGCGTTCAGGACGGTGCACCTGTTCAAGAAGAAGCACGGGCACAGCAAGCAGGTCAAAGCCGTGTCGACCAGCCGCAAGGGCAAGTGGTTCGTGGTCAAGAAGCACGCGCACGGCCACTTCTATGCGACCGTCGACCCGCTCTCGTTCGTGAGCAGGTCGGGGCAGTCCTACAACTGCCTGGTCGATAAATCGCCCACGATCTCGCACAGGTAACCCAAGGGATCTTC
>JAXDJM010000061.1:0-6473 GCA_034665605.1 Actinomycetota bacterium
TTGCTGTGCGCGCGCGGACGGCGGTTCGATCTTCGATCCGAACACTCTGTTCAAGATCGCGATCGTCGGCAGGATCACGAAACCGATGGCCGCGAGGAACCAATCGGTTAGGACCAACGCCACCGCAGCGAGAACGACCAGCAGCACGACGGCGATCGAGAACGGCAGCGGATTGATCACGTCGGTAGCTGCGTCGACATCTGCCTGCACATGAGCCATCAGCTCACCCGTCGGACGCGATCGGTGGTACGCCAGCGGCAAGGCTGCGTAGCGTTCGATCACGCGGTTGCGCAAAGTTCTCTGCATACGGATCCCGGTGATCCCGGCGAAATATCTCCTCAGGACCACGCCGGACGCGCGAAGCACCGCGACCGCCACCAGCGCGACCGCGGCCCACAGGAGCGCGTTCGGCCGCATCTCGGATCGGAACGCGGGCTCAATGACCTTGTCGGTGATCTTTCCGAGCACGACTGCACTCGCGATCGTGGCCGCGGCGAACAGGGCGGCGCCCGTGACAGAAACAGTGAAAGGCCGCGGGTGGGTCTTTATGTATGAGCCGAGAACCTTCAGCCCGCGAGTGAACACTCGCGGCGAACTGGTTCGTTGCTCTCGTTCAGGGTCCAACTAGAGCTCCTTCAACGAATGGCGCAAAGAGGTCTGCGCGGTTCGAGGGAAGACGTGAGGGCCGACGCGAAGACAAGCTCCGGTGCGGGAGCGGGCGGGCTATGAAGAGGGCCGAGCGGTCAAGCCGAAGCTTGCACTCGACGGAAGGTCAGCCTGCCGGGTCCTCTGCCGACGCCTGCACCGGCTGCCTCTTCGAGCCGTTCCCTGATTCGGTCGCCTCCGTGGGGTTCCATCCCGCTTCTTCGCCGTCCGAGTCATCGCCATCGGCTTTCGCAGAGGCCTTCGGATCGTCGTCCGATCCCAGCTCGAGGACCTGCGCGTCGGGGCCGGAGGTCGTCTCCGTGAGGTCCGTGTCGAGACCCGCTCCGCCGCTTTCGGACCGCGGCTTCAGCTCGACTCCTGCGGCGTCCGCCGAATCGAGATCCTGACGCATCGACTGAAGCATCATCTCGAGGGCGTACAGACGCTGGCGGAGCTTCGACTCTGTGCTCTGGAGACGTTCGACGCGACGGGCCATGTCTCGCAGACGTTCGTCGGCCTCCCGTTGAGCCGACGCGCGGACCTCGGTCGCATGCTTCTGCGCCTCGCTCGTGAGACGGCGCGCTGCCTGGCTCGCAGCCTCCCGCAGAGTGTTGGCCTCTTCCTCGGCACGCTTGCGGGCGGTTGTGGCCTCTTCTTCGGCCTTCCTCTTCAGATTTGTCGCAGACTCTTTTGCAACCTGCAGAACGGAAGACACCTCTTGACCGAGGGCCTCGAACGCGTTTCCGGCAGTGGGACTCTCCCTAACGGTGGTGCTGAGCCCCCGGAAGTCCTCCGCGACGGCGCGCAGGAACGCTTGAACCTCATCCTTGTCGTAGCCGCGAAGCGTGATGAGGAATTCTTTGTTTTCTATCTCTTCCGGTGTGAACGGCACAGGAAAGCCCTCCCCTACGTAGTCCTTTGTACGAGTTTCACCCGGTGTCCGAACCGCTGTCAACGAGCGGCCGGCCCGGCCCCGCTTGGCTTGCGCACGCTAAGTGAAGCACAACTCGCCGCCCGGCGGGTAAAGACCGCCTCGGCGGACTTGCCGGGCCCGCGCCAGGGTAAGAGGAGAACATGGCGAGAGCAGATGTGGAGGCGCTGATCCCGGAGCCGCCGAGCCTCGCGAGCCTGCGCTCGGCTTCAGCCGTGTGCACGGGCTGCGATCTCTACAAGAACGGCACGCAGACCGTTTTCAGAGAGGGATCGGAGAGGGCCGAGCTGATGCTGGTCGGCGAGCAGCCCGGCGACCGGGAGGATCTCGCCGGCGAGCCTTTCGTCGGGCCTGCCGGGCGATTGCTAGACGACGCCCTGAAAGAAGCGGGCATCGATCGCTCCCTCGCCTACGTCACGAACGCCGTAAAGCACTTCAAGTGGGAAGCGCGCGGGAAACGGCGGATCCACAAGAAGCCCAACCTTGCAGAGATCGATGCCTGCGGGCCGTGGCTCGAAGCGGAGATCCGGGTAGTGAAACCCAAAGCGCTCGTGGCCCTCGGCGCGACGGCCGCGCAGGCGCTCTACGGAAAGGGATTCAAAGTCACCCAACAACGCGGCACTCTTCTGGAATCAGGGCTCGCGCCGATCGCGAGCGCGACCGTGCATCCGTCGTCGATCCTGCGCTCTCGCGGGGAGGATCGAGCTACCCAGATGCAGGCACTGGTCGCCGATCTCGTGGTCGTCGCCCAAGCTCTATCTGAATGACAGTGGCGGGACATCTAGCGAAGAGCCTGGAGGCCCTTCTCGAGATCCGCAGCGTCCATCACAGGAGTGAGCCACACGTCGGCATTTAGGTTCATGAGCAGCGGCTCGACCGCCAGCGGAATGTTCGAGGGATCGGCCATGTCGAAAACCATCATCGCTGCCCGCTTCCCACCCTCTGGGTAGAAATAGGCACATTCAGGCTTCAAGTCTTCCATCAGAGACTTGATCGTTTTCGGCAGCGATCCCGTTTGTATCCCCTCGTTTCCGGCTTCCACCGGCATCTGGATCTTCAGCATCATCCTCATAGAAAAGCTCCTCCCATTGGGAGTCCAACCATCGTCCGTATAGCTGGCCGCGTCTAGGTGGTTCGTCGAAATGGCTGCGGGATTCCCCCTGAAGGAGTCCCGCCCGGCGTGACGAATCTAGGAATAGCCCCGCGACACGAGGGGCCTTTGGAGGCTTACTGAATGGGACGGGTGCTAACAATGAAGAAGCTGATCGGTGTTGCAGTCCTCGGCATCTTGTTGTTGAGCTTGGTTCCGATAGCCAACGCAAGATCCGCTCGGGCGTGCACCGATGGCGCCGATGCCAGCTTCCAGACGCAGAGCCTGACGGGAAACTCGGGGCTTTACTCGCGGCCCTCGAAAACCCCAACGACTTTGGTCGTCTTCGACCACGGATACCAGAAACCCGCGACCGCGTACTGGGACGAGCACCTCCGCGACGCTGCGACGCATGGTGTCCTTGCGGTTGCTCCCGATTACACCGGCATCGGCGGTGCTCCCGACTATCGCGGTTGGGATGTGTCGGCCGGCGCGACGGACTCGATAACGGACGCGAAGTACTTCCTCGCGACCTGCCCGTCCATCAAAGAGGTCGTGATCATGGGGATCAGCATGGGCGGCAACGCTTCGGGCCTGGCCGTAGCGGCGGATGCCAAGAGGTCGGACGGGTCGCCGTTGTTCGACTACTGGTTCGACGTCGAGGGCGCGACCGACGTAACCGAGACCTACCTCGAGGCGCGGGCCGTCGCCCCTTCGGGCAACACGTACGCGGACATGGCCTACCACGACATCGAAAAAGAGATGGGCGGAAGCATCGATCAGGCTCCCGACCAGTATCAGAAGGAAACGGTCGTGTCGCGTGTCGCCGACATCGGTGCATCGGGCCTAAAGGGAGCAGTGGTCGTGCATGGGTTCGACGACGGGCTCGTTCCTTACAACCAGAGCCGCGAGATGGCTAACGTTCTGCGCGCCAATTCGATCCCCACCGAGTTCTATTCGATCGGGGGCCGCGGCAAAGGCGAGAGCGGCACGACGCTCACCGGGGATGTCGCCGGTCAAGCCGACCCCGGCTACGAGTCGCCGTTCGCCGGCCACGGCGCCGAGGAGAGCAAGACACAGCTGGTGATCACTACCGCTTTCGACCGCCTATGGAGCTTCATCAAGGGCACGAAGGTGACCGCCGACCAAGAAACGGTGGTTTCCGAGACACCGGGAGCCAGGCACCACAGAGGTCGCTAGATCAGATCCGCCGTTTCCCCGCTAGTGGCCCGACGCCGAGAAGTGCTGGTAGTCCTTCGCTGAATTCCAGCTGCCGCCCCATCCCCACCCAGAGTCTTGGAATGCGTGCACGACCGCGCCCTTCGCGTGGACCATGCCTTTGGCGTGACGGGTTCTGTCCGCGTACGGACGACCCTTCTTTGGGTCCACGCTTCCGTCATTTCCGACATAGGGGTTCTCGACCGGATTGATGTCGATGGCGCGCCCGTAAGCATGCTCGGACCACGACGAGGTTCCGGCGACGTTGCGGCAATTGAATGCCGACGTGTTGTCGGCGCGCATCGAACGCTCGTCCTTGCCCCCGTACCGATCGACGAGCCACATGTGATGGATCTTGAAGTTCTTTCGGTACATGACGCGGAGGGCGTGAACGAGGGCCGGCACGGCGTCTTTGTTCGCAACGAGCTTGCCTATATGGCGGTCGCCATCAAAGCCGTGGTAACTCACGTGGAGTAGGCGTAAGTCCTTGAATCCGACAGGACATCCACGGTGCCACGATTTGCCCCTCATCCGGGCCTTCAGATGTTTCGAGATGGGTGACGTTCGTTCGTAGAACCCATGAACCCCCGCGGCGGCCGGTATCGGGCTGCTCGACAAGGTCGCGAGGGTGATGGTCACCCCCAATAGGACTCGAGCCACCGGCATCCAGCCATCATCGCGCCCGCCGTCTTCTCGGGCCGGCGAAGGAACTGGGCCTCTTGGAGCGAACTGTCTCCACAGAACCTACTCAAGGAGACATGGGGATGAAGCGGTTGCTGGCGGCGGCAGTTGCACTATTCGTTATCGGAGGTCTCGCGGGAACTGGGAACGCAGGGCCCAGTGCAGGTGGACTCTCGTCCGACAACATCACGTATCTGAGCTCGGTGCCCTTCGAGCAGTCCACTACAACGGGCGCGCGAGTGATAGGCAAGAACCTCTACGTGACTAGTTGGAAGAGCTGGTCTATCTACGACATCTCGGACCCCACCAATCCAACGCTTCTGTCGACCACGCCATTCGCGCTGGATGCAACTGCCGGCGGAGACCCGGCTCGGTTCGAGAACGAGGACGTCGCGACCAACGGCAAGATCCTCGTGTTCTCCGAGGAGCTTCCTCGGTCGGCGCTCTACGTGTACGACATCGAAGACAAAACCAATCCGGTCCTGCTCTCCTATAGCCCGGGACTCGGAGAGCACACGATGAGCTGTGTTCTGGAATGCAAGTGGCTGTACGGCTCGGGTGGCGCCATCATCGACCTGAAGGATCCCAGTAAGCCCAAGCTCGAGAAGGAGAAGTGGGACGACGGGATGCCAACCTCCGGCGCGCACGACGTGAACGAGGTAGCGCCCGGCATCGTGTTGACCGCAACCGATCCGCTCATGATGCTCGACGCTCGCAAAGACCCCGTGCACCCCAAGCTTCTCGCGGTCAGCGAGCGCATGGGCGAGTTCGTTCATTCAGTTCAGTGGCCGAACAACACTGCAGACAAGTTCGCGCTGAGCACCGGCGAAACCTGGGTGCCCGGCACGGATGCGCGCTGCAAACCGACGTCTGCCGGCCTGACCACTTGGGATGCCTCGCAGTGGAAGAAGACCCACACGCTGACGAAGATCGACACGATCCGGCCGACCAATGGGACCGTCACGGATGGCAATCCTCCGATCAATGCTCCCTTCGGTTGCTCGTCACACTGGTTCCAGCAGCATCCCGACTTCCACAACGGTGGTTTGGTTGCAGCCGGCTACTACAACCACGGCACGCGGATCTACCGGGTCGCATCGAACGGGAAGCTAAGCGAAGAGGGTTGGTTCTTGCCGTACGCCGGGGGGACATCTGCCGCCTACTGGGTAACCGACAGGATCATCTACTCGATCGATTACCAGCGCGGCTTTTACATCCTGAAGTACACCGGCAAGTTCTAACGCGGCGCTAAACCTCGGACACCGCTTCGTATAGGCGCGCCGTCAAGACCGGGGCCGCGTCGGGCGAGTCGGCGATCTCTCGAGCAGTGCCTTCAGGTTAGACAAGGCGGTCCGCCACATCGCTTTTGTCGCCGCCGCTTCCTTCGCGCTCGCGAGCTTCGCGTGCGAGACAGCAACCGTAGTCTTCGACCGCCCTTTAGTCATGAACGAGACATTCACTCGACTCGAGTTCTCTTTCCAAGTGAAACTCATCGACCGATCCTGCTGCGAGTCTCGAACCGTCATAGACGCGCTCAACCATTTCCTACGTTGTCGCGGATCAATGAATGCATCGAACGCGCGCGACTTACCTACGCCGATCGTCTTAGTGGCGGTGATCTCGAAGGTTCCGTCCGGGCGCGCACCGGGCTTGCGCACGCCACGAGACTGCTCGTATTCGACGATGATCTTCTGAGCCCACCATCGACTGAGCCCGTGATCGCCGGCAAGCCAGTCGGAGATCTCCCGAAACGTCCGGCCCTTTGCACCCCAAGAGTCGAGCAACGCGAACCATTCGTCGCGACCGCGGCCCCGGTCTTGACGGCGCGCCTATACGAAGCGGTGTCCGAGACTTAGCGCTGCGTTAGAACTTGCCGGTGTACTTCAGGATGTAAAAGCCGCGCTGGTA
>JAXDJM010000062.1:0-4980 GCA_034665605.1 Actinomycetota bacterium
GGTTGGAGATTTCCACGGCACCTACACCGCGCTGAAGTCGCCTGGGAGCGTGGGGCAAAAATCGGTGGTCAGCATGCAACATCACACTTTCGTGCTGGCCGAGGGAACCCTTCTGGGGTCGGGCACCGCCACGTACGACTCCGATATGGAGGATGACTTCGCCCTCATCGGTGGAACCGGTCGCTATGCCGGGGCGACCGGTACTTACACGGCGATCCAACGTTATGTAGATCTGGGAGGTACCGGCACAGCCGAGTTCACGATGACCATCACTCCACGGGAGGCTCGCCATGGCGCACGCTGATTACTTCCTCAAGATCGACGGCGTCGACGGCGAGAGCGTCGACAAGTCCCATCCGAACGAGATACAGATCGAGTCGTGGAGCTGGGGGGAAACCAATTCGGGCTCTACGCACTCGGGCAGCGGATTGGGCGTGGGGAAGGTCTCGATGCAGGACTTCCACTTCTCGAAGGTGCTCGATAAGTCGACGCCGCTCCTGATGCTGGCCTGCGCTTCGGGCCAGCACATCAAGAAGGCGACCTTGACCGCCCGCAAACAGAATAACGATGCGGGATTCGAGTTCCTCCACGTCCAATTCACCGAGATCTTGATATCGAGCTATGCGGACAAGACGCCGCCGATCGAAGGCACCGATGCGAACGGGCAGCCCGTACCATCTGAAAACGAGCCGGTCGAGTCGTTGTCGTTCAACTTCGCCAAGATCCAGTGGAGTTACTCGTACCAGAACGCCGATGGCACTGCGTCAACGGTTTCGTTCGGCTGGGACCTCAAGAAGAACCAGAAGTTCTAGGCCGAGAGCACGGGGAGAAGGAACCCCTGCTCGATCATCCTGCGGATCACGGGTCCCGCCTCGCTGATGACTTCGTCGGCCGGCGCTCCGGCCGCAACGGCCACTTCCGATAGAACCTCCCGGACCGGGCGCTCACCATCGCACGCGGACAGGATGCGAGCTCCCGCTGCATCGATGCTGGCCTCGAACTTAAGCCCGACCGTTCGCATGACGCGTCCCACTTCGACCTCCCAACCGCCGTCCGCAACCTGGAGCGACTGCTCGAGCCTGATGTCGGGAGCCGCGCGCAGGGGTTCATCCAGAAGCTCTTCGTCGCCACGCCGCTCGAGGAACCCGGCGAGCTCGAGCGTTCTCAACACGTCGTCGCCACAGGGGAACGTCATCCGCTCGGGCGCCTTGACTATGTGGACACTTCCTTCTTGAGTCGTGTGTCGCATCGTGATCATTCCCGCGCCGATCCCGTCGATCTTCTGATCGCGGTAGAACGCCATCCAACGATCGAACGCACGGTCGAACTCATCGCTCTCTCGGCCCTCGACCTCGATCCACATCTCGGCGTATTCCTCAGGGCCGTAGTCGGCGTGGTGGAGGATCAACACGTCGCATCTACTCTCTTCGAACCACGTGGCGAGCCGATCGCGCCATTCGCCGTCGACGATCGCCCAGTTGACCTGGAACTGACAGATCCCTTGATCTGCGAGGAAGTTGGGGGCCGCGCGCGCTATCCGAGCACAGACCTCGTCGGCCCGGACGGGATCGCGACCGTGCAGGAAAAGGTGAGTTCGGTCGGGCGCGATGATGAAAGGCGGGTTCGAAACGATCAGGTCGAACCGGCGCTCGGCAACCGGCTCGAACATGTCACCCTCCACGCATTCGACATTCGCGAGACCGTTCAGGCCCGCGTTGAACGTGGCGATCTCGACGGCCCGCGGGTTCAGGTCGGTAGCGATCACGTGGTCCATATGCCGTGCAGCCAGAAACGCCTGGATCCCCGAGCCGGTCCCTAGATCGAGTGCGAGCCCGCCCGGCAGACGGGGCGTCAGACCGGCAAGGGCGATCGAGCTGGGACTGATGCCCATCACGTAATCCGGACGAGCTCCTCCGGGTCCTCGTCGAACGAAGTCGAAGGCGACGACCAGGCCTTGATAACAGCGAAGCTGCACGGTGCCGCGAGCTCGTGTCTCGTCCATCTCGAGCAAACCCAACTCCCCCCATCGTTGTGCCGTCATCGGCTCCAGCGCCCGCTCGACATCGGAAAGCACGACGGGGATATCCAAGATGAACAGGCGGATCAACGTTTCGAGAGGACTGCCCCCTGAGGTGCGATGAAGTAACACCGAGATCCACTTATGCCCGAGCTCGTTCTGATCGACGCCCAGCGTCCGGACGACGTGCTCGACAAGGCCGCCTACGACGACGAGCACGTCGTCCGGATCCTCGAAATGGAACAGTGGCTCGCCTGCGGTCCGCATGTGGGCCCCCAGGGACTCGAACCCTGCCCGCCGGATTAAAAGTCCGGTGCTCTACCTGATGAGCTAGGGGCCCTTCGTGGACGCGCTCGAGACGCGTCGCGACGTCGCAGTATGCCGTACGGCTCTTGTCAGCGGTCGCGGGGCCGAGGCACCAATCGATAGCCGACGTTACGGATCGTTTCGATCAACATCTCGTGTTCCGGGCCGAGCTTGGCGCGCAGTCTCCTGATGTGGACGTCGACCGTGCGCGTCCCGCCGAAGTAGTCGTAGCCCCACACCTCCCGCAACAGCAGGTCTCGGTCGCATACGCGACCCGGTCGTTGTGCGAGAAACTTCAGCAGCTCGAACTCTTTGTACGTGAGGTCAAGTGGGTTGCCGCGTAGGTAGACCTGGTAGTTGTCCGGATTGATCGTGAGATCCCCGATCTTCAGCACCGTCGCCTCGTCGCCGCGTCCCGACCGCTGCGCGAGAAGCGCGAGACGTGCAGCGATCTCGCCGGTGGAAGCGTTCGACAAGATGAAATCGTCGGCGCCGGTTTCGAACCGGAACCGTCCGAGGGTGTCTTCATCGACGACGACGAGGATCGGCGGAAGGCCGGTTTCCCACGCGAGCGCAAGCCGTCGGGTTGCGTCCTCGGCTACAGCGACGTCTCCCGTCGCGTCGATCAACAACAACTCGGGGTGAGTAGCGATCAGATCTTCCGGCCTGGTCGTCTTGAGCGGGGCGGTCCCTATGCGATAGGGCGCGACCGGAAAAGCCGGCAGCAGATCGCGGACGTCGGCGACCTGGTCGGATAGCAACAGCGCGGTCCATGCCATGAAAGAGATTGTGGCCTAGTGCTCGGCCCGGTGCTACGGCGGGTGCTACTCGGCCCCCTGGGCCCCCGTGACTTTCTCCGGCAGCGACCCCGGGCTTCCCTCACGCCACCGATTCGTTATCGGCAAGCGGCGATCGCGCCCGAACGCCTTCGTCGTGACCTTGGGGCCCGGCGGCGCTTGTCGTCGCTTGTACTCGGCGCGATCGACCAGCGCGATCACGGTTTCGACGACGGATCGATCGTGGCCGGCCGTCACGAGCTCTTCGATCCCGGCGTCGTGTTCTATGTACGCCTCGAGGATCGGATCGAGCACGTCGTAGGGAGGAAGCGAATCCGAGTCCTTCTGGTCGGGACGAAGCTCTGCAGACGGGGGCTTCGTCAGAACGTTGTCCGGGATCACCATGCCCAGCGAGTTTCGATAGGCACTGAGCGCGTAGACCTCGGTCTTGAAGACATCCTTGAGGAGCGCGAAGCCTCCTGCCATGTCCCCGTAAAGCGTCGCATAGCCACATGCCATCTCGGACTTGTTACCGGTCGCGAGCACGAGGTGTCCGTACCTATTGGATACGGCCATGACGAGGTTCCCGCGCGCCCGCGCTTGCAGGTTCTCTTCGGCTAGACCTATTTCGACCGAGCCGAACGCGTGCGACATCGTGTCCAAGTACGCGTGGTAGATGTCGGCGATCGATAGCTCCAGCATCTCGATCCCGAGATTGGACGCCAGCTGTTTCGCATCGTCGACGGAATGGGCCGACGAGAACTCGCTCGGCATCGCGAGGCCAAGCACGCTTGCCGGTCCCAATGCGTCGACCGCGATGGTGGCCACGAGGGTGGAGTCGATCCCGCCTGATAAACCCAAGACGACCTTCTCGAATCCGTTCTTCTGAACGTAATCGCGCAGTGCCGTCACGAGAGCGGAATAGATCTCCGCTTCGGGACTCAAAGCCGGTGCCATTGGACGCGTCGTGCTCCCTTCGACCTGCGTCAGTCGGAGGGGCAGGCGTGTGACGTGAGGGCCGTCGGCAGGATGGGGCTCGCCCAGTGGGACATCGACCACTGCGAACGACTCTTCGAATTGCGGGAGCCGCGCGACGACATCTCCGGCAGGGTCGACAACCAGGGATCCGCCGTCGAAGACCAGTTCGTCTTGGCCGCCGACCATGTTCACGTAAGCGATCGAAGTGTGTGCACGGCGTGCCCTGGCGCAGAGCATCTCGGTTCTCTCGACAAGCTTGTTCTTGTGGAACGGCGAAGCGTTGATATTGACGACGAGTTGAGCGCCGGCATCGCCTTGCGCGACGAGGGGCCCAGCGTCGCTCCATGCGTCTTCGCACACGCATACTCCGACGACGCCGAGTTCCGTCTCGAACAGGTAGTGACGGTCGCCCGGCGTGAAGTAGCGGCGTTCGTCGAAGACGCCGTAGTTGGGGAGCAGCATCTTGCGATAAACGGCAACGACATCACCGTCGGAGCACACGGCGGCCGCGTTATACAGGTAGGTGTCGTCCGAGTCCACGAACCCGACGACGGCGACGATCCCGGTAGTGGCCCGCGCGATCCGGGTTAGCGCGGCGGCGTTGGCAGTGACGAGGGATCTCTTGAGGAGCAGATCCTCCGGTGGATAGCCGGTGATCCCTAGCTCCGGCGTGCACACGATCTGCGCACCGGCAGAGCGTCCCTGCTCGACGGCGTCGAGGATCCTTTCGGCATTGCCCGCGACATCGCCGACGACTAGATCGAGCTGTGCCAGACCAACGCGGATCACACGCCAAGCGTAGTGGGCCGGTCGCTCGGCTCCTACCCGTAACAGGCTCGAAACAACAGAGACTTACGCTGTGGGCATGGAACGGCAACAGGACTACGTTCTGCGGACGGTCGA
>JAXDJM010000063.1:0-3554 GCA_034665605.1 Actinomycetota bacterium
GGCTCGCCGCGAGAGAACACTTGCTCCGCCCCGATCGATACCTCCACTTCGGAGAGATCCAGGGTGTTATCGACCGAGCCCAGAGCGGCCACGATCCGGCCCCAGTTGGGATCCGAACCGTTCACCGCCGTGCGCCACAGAGCGGAGCTCGCAACGCCCTTGCCGAACGCTACGGCTGCCTGCGTCGACCGAGCACCGTCGATCGCTATGCGCATCGAGCGCGCCGAGCCTTCTGCATCGCACGCGATCTGACGAGCAAGCTCGACGCACACTGCTTCGACACAACGCGCAAAGGGCTCCTCGGCCACCCCGACGCGTCCCGTTGCCAGCGCGAAAACGGAGTCGTTAGTGCTCTCGCAACCATCGATCGAAACGCGATTGAAGCTCGCATCCGCGGCGGCCGAGAGACAGGATTGAAGATGCGTCGCATCGACGGCCGCGTCGGTCACGACGAACGCGAGCATGGTCGCCATATTGGGTGCGATCATCGCTGCACCCTTGGCAACTCCGAGAACGCGAGCGGAACCGCACCGCGCCTCGACCAGCTTAGGTTTCGTGTCCGTCGTCATGATCGAGCGGGCGAAGTCCAGGGGGGGCGCGCCGAGGTCGGCGACGCAACTTTCGACACCGGTCGTTAAGCGATCGACGGCAAGCTCGACACCGATCGGCCCCGTCGACGCGAGGGCGATCTCATTAGGCTCGCAGCCGAGCGCCACGGACGCCGCTAATGCGGTGGCGCGAGCGGCGCTCTCGCCCGCATGGCCCGTGCATGCATTCGCGTTACCGCTGTTCGCGACGATCGCTTTGAGCGACGAGCCGAGCAACGACTTCGACCACGTAACCGGCGCGGCCGCCGCAGCGTTCTGTGTGAACACACCCGCCCAGGCGCACGGGTCGCCAGCCACGAGGACTCCGACGTCCAGACCGTCCTCTTTGATGCCGCAGGAAGCGACCCCGGCCCGGATCCCCTGGGGCCAGTTCACGGCCACACCCCCGCGATCGAAAGCCCGCAGGTCTCGTCGATACCGAGCGCGAGGTTGGCGTTCTGGATCGCTTGACCGGCCGCGCCCTTCCCCAGATTGTCGATCGCGCACGATGCGACGACCACACCGGCCTCGCGATCGACGCGCGCATGCACCACCGCGCGATTGCTCCCGGCTACCGATTTCGTGTCCGGCCATCGGTCAGTGACGGTGACAAACGACTCGTGGGCATACTCGGCACCCAACACTTCGAGTAGATCGCCGTCGTTCACCTGGGATCCCAGAACCGCCCGAGCCGTCACCAGCACTCCACGTGACATAGGGACAAGGTGAGGCGTAAACGAAACTGCGGCAGTCACGCCTCCAAATGCTTCGATCCCGCGCTGCATCTCGGCAACGTGGCGGTGAGGGATATCGCCGTACGCGTGAGTGCTGCCGTGCAGGCCTGAGAACGAAAGATCGTCTTGTCCGGTGCGCCCGGCCCCCGACGTGCCGGACAGTCCGTCGACTATCAGGGGACCTTTGATGAGACCTGCCGACGCCAGAGGAACGAGAGCGAGAAGCACCGCCGTTGGGTAGCAGCCGGGGTTGGCGATCCGTCGCGACCCGGCGATCTTGTCGCGGGCATATTCGGGCAACCCGTACACCCAGTGGGGGTCACTTCGATGATCTCCGGATAGGTCGACGATGGATGGTGCCGCTATCTGCTCGACCACCGACGTAAGGGCGCCTGAAGGAAGGCACGAGAAGCACACATCTGCTGCGTCCCGCGCCGCATCGCCCAGCGTCGCGAAGCTTCGGTCATCGGACCATCCCAGGTTCGGCAAAGCCTCGGCGACCGCTGATCCCGCCCTGCTGTCAGCGCCGAGTGCACCGACGTCGATGAGCGGGTGGGCCGCAAGCAGCCTCACGACCTCGCCTCCCGCGTAGCCCGATGCACCCAAGACGGTTGCTCGATAGCTCATGGGTGCAAATATATGCAGATTTATGCATATTGGCAAACGAAGTCGTGCTCAAGCCCTCATCGGAATCCGCCGATATGTACGGGTGAAGGCACGCTACGACGCGCCGGACGCATGACCGGGAGGACGTGCGCGCCGTGGTCGTTGCCTCGAAAGGGGCAAGCATGAGACGTGGGAGGACATGCCTGTGCGCCGCAGTTTGCGGCGTGCTATTCGTCATGCTCGGTGGTATCGCGCACGCCGACGTCCTTCCCATTCCGAACCCAACCGACGTCGTCTCGCAAGTCACGTCCGATGCGGGCGGCGTCGTTTCAGGCGTCACCGACACGGTCACCGGCACCGTTCAACAGGTGGCACCCCAAACCGATCCCAAGCACCTCGTCCAGAAGGTCGTGGCGACCGTCAAGGGCGTCGTCGACCGCGTCCTGCCAACGGCGGACGGAGGCACGTCCGACGGCAATTCCGGCGGTTCCCGTGACCCGCATACCGCGCATACCCCCCAGACCACACATCGACATCGCAATCGAGCGAGCGACAGGCGCGGACGTCTTCATCACATACGGTCCACATCGAAGCTGACTAAAGGAGCAAGCTTGTCCGCGCCCGGCAAGAGCACGCTCGTCGTGCGCACCGCTCCGGCTAATGCACAACCGCAATCGCTGGCCGGCCGCATCGGCCGCCAGATCGGGCGAGCAGCCAAGCAGATAGCGTTCCCCGCTCTTCTTGCCTTGCTGGTCGGAGCGTTCTTGATCCTGCAGAACCGGATCGACCGCAGCGATCCCAAGCTCATTGCGTGGGCGGATAACGATCACGAGCTTGTGGCGTTCGAGTGACGACCAAGACTTCAGGACCTTCCGACCTCGTTTCGCTCTCCGAGCGGATGACCTACCTGCAAGGCCTTCGGGTCTGCCTGGCGTTGTTCGCCGTTGTGTTCTCTTTCTATGCCCGGTCGGACATCGACGTGGATATGACGATGATCGTCGTCGCGTCTTCTCTTTACCTCGCACTCGTTATGGGAGCTCAGCTCGCACGCTGGATCGGTCGGGGCCAGATCGCAACGCGGCACACGGCCGGCCTGATGCTTATCGCAGACGGCCTGTACATCGCGTGGGTGACATTCGCGACGGGAGACGTTCTAAGCCCCCTTCGCTTCATGGTTTACCTGCACCTGATCGCAGTGACGCTGCTCGCGTCCTATCGGACCGGAGTCAAGGTAGCGCTGTGGGACTCGATCGTGATCTACGGGGGCTATTGGGCTCTGTCGAACGGGTTCTTCGGCCCGGCAGGCATCGACAATCCCCAATTCAGCAGGATGTGGATGTTCATGGGAGCGTTTTGGCTCGTGGTGGCCGCGACGGCTCTCTTCTCGTCCATCAACGAGCGGCAACTGAGGCGAGGCAAGCACGAGGCAGAAGCGTTCGCACGATTGGCTCAAGATCTCGAATCCGAGCAACACGATGGAGCGATCGCGCAGAAGCTCGTCGACCAAACCGCCGCGGCGTTCGGTTGTGAGCGGGTCGCGGTGTTAACGGTCGACGACGACGTCATGACTCTGATCGCGAGTCTCAATCTCGGACCCGATCACGCACCGGGCCCCCCGGATCCTGTG
>JAXDJM010000064.1:0-6492 GCA_034665605.1 Actinomycetota bacterium
GATCAACCCTGCGCGGGTCGTGGCACCCACCAGGGTGAAGCGCGGCAGGTCCAGACGGATCGTGTGTGCGCTGGGCCCTTTCCCGATCACGAGATCGAGTTGGAAGTCCTCCATCGCGGGATAAAGGACCTCCTCGACGACTCGCGGCAATCGGTGGATCTCGTCCACGAACAACACATCGGAGTTGTCGAGGTTGGTCAGGATCGCGGCGAGGTCCCCGGCCCGCTCCAGTGCCGGGCCCGAGGTCGGCCTGATGTTGACCCCCATCTCGTTCGCGATGACATGCGACAAGCTCGTCTTTCCCAAGCCCGGGGGGCCGTGCAGCAGAACGTGACCGACCGGCTCGCCGCGTCCGCGCGCTGCTTCGAGCACGATGTTCAGGTGCTCTTTTAGCTCGGGCTGGCCGACGAACTCGTCGAGCGTGCGCGGCCGGAGTGAACGCTCGGCTTCGCGCTCGACCGGGTCGACAACGACTGCCAGAAGCTCCTCGCTCATCCGGCGAGCACCTTCAGTGCCGAGCGAAGGAGGTCTTCGACGTCGTCCGACCCGTCCAGCTCGCCCAGCGCGACGCGCACCTCTCCAGACGAGTAGCCGAGATTCTCGAGTGCCGATCGCGCCTGGGCGATCGCATCGGGTGCCGATCCAACTAACGCGAGATCCGGCAGGTCGAGCTTGTCTTTGAGGTCGACCAGGATGCGCTGCGCGGTCTTCTTGCCCACGCCGGAAACGGACGACAGAGAGCCAACGTCGTCGGTCACGAGAGCCTTTCGGAACGACTCGGGAGTGAAAGCCGAGCAGATCTGCAGCGCGAGCTTCGGCCCGACGCTCCCAACGGAAAGGAGGGCTTCGAACATCTTCTGCTCGGCCTCGGAGGCGAACCCGAACAGCGTCAGCGCGTCGTCGCGCACGTGCAGGTGAGTCCACAGCTGAACGACATCGCCGTCGGCCGGCAGAGCGCGGACCGTGGTTGCCGAGCACGCAACCCGATAGCCGATCCCCGCGACGTCGACGAAGCACCCATCCGGTGCACGCAGAACCGAGCCGCGCAGATATCCGATCATCTCGTTCCTGATCCCATGGTCAGCGGAGCGTTCCGCCGGCAGCCTGGACGGCAGCTGCGAACCGCGACCGGTTGATGTGACAGATGGCGAGGGCGCAAGCATCCGCGGCATCCGGCGGCTCGGGAAGCGCATCAAGCTTCAGCAACGAAGCAACCATCGTTTGGACCTGATGCTTGTTCGCATTTCCGACCCCGACGACCGATTGCTTCACCTCGGGTGGCGTGTAGTCGAATACTTCGAGCGCGGCTTCGGCCGCACACGCCAGCGCTACCCCCGACGCCTGGCCGACCGACATCGCGGTTCTTACGTTCGCGTTGAAGAACAGGCGCTCGACGACCATGACCTCGGGCTGGTGACGGGCGATGATCTCGAGCAGCTCCGCCCTCAAGCAACCGAGGCGCTGTGCCTGCGACGCACTGGAAGGGGTGCGGATGGCACCGATCATCACTGCGTCGTAACCGGTCTCGCCGCGCTCGACCACGGCAACCCCCATGATCGCCACGCCGGGGTCGACCCCTAGGACCCTCAATCGACCTCCTATCGAAAGCTCGAATCCGAACGCTTGTTCGGTCGAGACTAAAGGAGGAGAGGGACGAAAAGGCGGTTTTGTTAGAGAGACGTGACGGGGATGCTCCCTGCGTCCTTGACTGCCTTCTCGGGAGCCCCGGGCACTTCCGCCACCGTCCGATAGACGACGGCGTCGGGATTGATGCCCAGCGCTTCGGCGTCGGAGTGGTCGAGGTGCTCGAGCACATCCTTGGATGCAAGTACCTCGCCGTCGCGAGCGGCTTGCTGGATCCGGGCGCACTGATTGACGGGGTCGCCTAAGGCGGTCACCTCGAGTCGTCCACCGGTCACCAGCTGACCCATGTACAGGCGCCCGCCCCAGTGCACGCCGACGTTCACCATCAGTTGCGACGGATCGATGATGCCCTGCAGTATCTCGACCTGCTGAGCCGCTTCTTTCACGCACGTCGCCATCTCGGTTGCGGCTTCGATCGCGGCACGCACCGCCCCCGAGGCGCTCGAGAGGTCGTCGGCTAAAAAGAACCCGGTAACGCCGTCCCCCGCGTGCTTACCGACGATGCCCAAACGCGAGACGATCACGTCGTCTATCGCGGTCGTTACCGCTCGGATCAACTCGAAATAGGACGCGCTCGGCATCCTTAACGACAGCTGGACCGAGTCCTGCATGTCGCAGAAGACCACGGCTGCTTCGCGGGGGCCCGGCTCCATCAGACGAGCCATCCGCGCGAACATCCCGGGGTCGCCGCGCGAAACCAGATCTTGAACGTGTGCAGGAAGGCTCGAGCCGTACACGAAGACCGTGCCGAGCGACTCTCCCGAGGCTCCGCGCACGCGGAGAGCCACCTCGGTCACCCGGGCGGGTGGAAGGTTCTTGCGCACGAACTCGATCGAGGATTTCCACACCGGGGGCGGTGCGATCGGTTCGACGGCCGCGAGCAGCTCGTCGAAGCCTTCGCCGAGGATCTGGATCAGCCCCTCCTTGCCGCCGGGCGTCTCTGCGAGCACGTAGGGGATGTAGGTCAAGAACGCTTCGATCGCGCTCTCGTCGGTAATCGCGCTCATCCATGTCTCGCTCATCCACGCCAGATAGATGTGCCGCCCAAGGCCCAGCTTCTCCTCGTCGGTCTCGCCCAGGAGGTACTTCAGCTCTTCTGACACCCATACGAGGTTCCAATCCCGGTCGCAGATCAGGCACCCCCATTGCGTCTCTTCGAGGGCGTCGGCTACCTCTTTCAGCTCGGAACCGATCGTTCGCGGAGTTCCAACAAGGGTCAGCGGCACCTGAGCGATCGCTTCGTCCACCTTTTCGGGGCACGACTTCAGCCATGACAGAAGCTCGCCGCTCTTCTTCATGAAGCCACCGACTCGAGTACCTCATCAGAGATATCGAAGTTCGCATAGACGTCTTGCACGTCGTCCAACTCTTCCAACGCGTCGATCAGGTGAAGGAGTTTCTTGGCGTCCGACTCCTCGACCGGAATGGTCGTTTTGGGGATGAGGGTTACCTCGCTCGATTCCACCGTTATCCCGGCGGCCTCCAAAGCGTCGAACACCGGAGTGGCCGCTTCGGGCGCGGTAACGACCTCGATAGATCCGTCGGATGATCGGATGTCCTCGGCCCCCGCATCCGCGGCGATCAAGAAGATGTCGTCTTCAGACGCGCCGCTTTGCGGCACGATCACGACGCCCTTGGATTCGAACATCCACGAGACGGCGCCGGGCTCGGCCATCTTCCCGCCGCTCCCGTTGAATGCCCCGCGCACGTCTTGCGACGCGCGATTTCGGTTGCTCGTCAGACAGTGGACGAGCACCGCGACACCGCCGGGCCCATAGCCCTCGTACGTGACTTCTTCGTAAGACTCGCCGGCAAGCTCACCCGTTCCGCGTTTGATGGCGCGTTGGATGTTGTCGTTCGGGACGGAGCTGGCTTTCGCTTTTGCCACTGCCGTCGCGAGAGTCGGATTCGCGTCGATGTTGCCACCGCCCTCGCGCGCGGCGACCTCGACGAAGCGGAGCATCTTCGCCCACAGCTTCGAACGCTGCGCGTCGGCCGCGCCTTTCTTGCGCTTGATCGTCGACCACTTCGAATGTCCGGACATCTGCTACACCATCCCTACGAACAGTTCGTGAACCCTAGTATCGCCGGTCATCTCCGGGTGGAACGAGGAACCCAGAATGGTGCCCTGGCGGATGAGCACCGGGACGCCGTCGTGGCTGCTTAGGACTTCCACGCTCTCTCCCACCGACTCGATGACGGGGGCCCGTATGAACACTGCGGGGAACGGAGAATCAAAACCAGAGATATCGAGATCGGTCTCGAAGGAGTCGATCTGACGGCCGTAGCCGTTGCGCTGCACGGTCGCGTCCAGACACCCCAATCTGATCGGCGCACCGTGGGTCCCTACGACATCGCGCGCCATCAAGATCAGGCCCGCGCACGTTCCCCACAGCGGCATGCCCTGGCCGATCCTCTCGAGCAACGGCTCAATGAGACCGAAGCGATCGAGGAGCTTGCCGATCGTCGTCGACTCCCCACCGGGGATTATCAATCCGTCGACGTCTGCCAACGCCGGTACGTCTCTTACCTCGACCGCGGTCGCGCCGGCGGCTTCGAGTGCTCGCGCGTGCTCCGGCACGTCGCCCTGCAGCGCGAGGATCCCGACCTTCACCCCGTCACCAGCCGCGTCGAGCCAGCCGCTCTCCCTCGGGAATGTCCGCAACGTTGATCCCGACCATGGCTTCGCCTAGGCCACGCGACACCTTGGCAACGATCTCGGGCTCGTTGAAGTAAGTCGTTGCTTCGACGATCGCCCGTGCGCGCGTAGCGGGATCGCCCGACTTGAAGATGCCGGACCCGACGAACACTCCCTCGGCCCCCAGATGCATCATCAACGCCGCGTCTGCCGGCGTTGCGATCCCGCCGGCAGTGAATAGAACGACGGGGAGCTTTCCGGCTTGCGCAACCTCGCGAACGAGCTCGTAAGGCGCGCGAAGCTCTTTGGCCTCGGCCATGAGCTCTTCCGGACCGAGCACGTGGAGCCGGCGGATACCCGAAGAGATGGAGCGCATATGACGCACGGCCTCGACGACGTTGCCGGTCCCTGCTTCGCCCTTCGACCGGATCATCGCGGCCCCCTCGCCGATCCGGCGCAGAGCTTCCCCAAGGTTGGTCGCGCCGCACACGAAGGGAACGGTGAAGCTCCATTTGTCTACGTGGTGCGCTTCGTCGGCCGGGGTGAGTACCTCGGATTCGTCGATGTAGTCGACGCCCAATGACTGGAGGACCTGTGCTTCGGCGAAGTGGCCGATGCGGCACTTCGCCATGACGGGAACCGAAACGGCCTCGACTATCTCGGCGACCTTCTCGGGATCGGCCATGCGCGCGACGCCGCCCTCGGCACGGATGTCGGCCGGGACGCGTTCGAGAGCCATGACTGCGACCGCGCCCGCTTCCTCGGCGATCTTTGCCTGCTCCGCGGTGGTGACGTCCATGATGACGCCGCCCTTGAGCATCTCTGCGAGCCCGCGCTTGACCCGAGCCCCTCCGGTCGATCGATCGTGCTCAGTCATCGCCTCTGCCCTCTTCCCGCCGTAGAACGGCGCTCTGACCTGCTCTTTTTCTCCCCCGAATCCTACCTTTCCCGTACCATCCGCACGCCGATGAGCACTCACAACGACGATCCGGATATCCCGCTCGGAGGGGCGCTGTCGCCACAGGTCCTCGACGAGCCGTCTTTGCCCCGCGCTGCTGCATGGATGACGGCCGGAACCCTCTTGTCACGCGTCACCGGGCTGTTGCGTTTCGCTGCCATCGCGTACGGGATCGGTATCGCAGAAACTCGCCTGACCGACAGCTACAACCTCGCGAACTCGGTCCCCAACATCATCTACGAGACCGTGCTCGGAGGCGTGCTGACCTCTGTTTTCGTTCCGGTCTTCGTCGAGTTGTTGGACCGCGAGGGCCGCGAGAAGGCGTGGGAAGTGATGAGCGGCATCGTCAACTTCTCGATGGTCGTGCTCGCGTCGATCTCTGCGATCGGTGTAGCCGCGGCCCCCTGGATCGCCAAGTTCTATGCGTCGCGGTTGGGGGGATCGGAAGCCGTGCTCCAGGAGCACGTCATCACTTTCCTCGTGCGGCTCTTCATCCCGCAGATCATCTTCTACGGCTTGTATTTCATCCTTGCCGGGATCCTGAACGCGCATCGTCGCTTCGTCGCGCCTTCGTTCACTCCCGCGCTGAATAACGTTGCCGTCATCTCGGTCTTCGTCGCGTTCCGCGCTGCTTATGGAACGATCGGGCTCGGGGGCATCTCGAGAGGTCAGCTGCTTCTGATCGGGGCGGGGACGACACTTGGTGTCGTTCTGGCCTCGGTGTCTTTGTTGCCGTTTCTGCGCGGCGTGAGCAGATACCGCCTGACTCTGAACGTGTCTCATCCGTCGGTGCGAAAGCTCCTCAAGCTGTCGATCTTCAGCATCGGGCTGATCGTCACGAATCAGATCGGTTTCCTCGTGCTCCAATATCTATCGAACGCCGAGAAAGGAGCCTTCTCCGCCTATCTCGTGGCGTTCACGTTCTTCCTTCTCCCCCAGGGCCTGTTTGGAGTGTCGATCAACACCGCGCTTCTGCCGGACATGAGCCGCCACGCGATGAACCAGCGGTGGGACGCATTCCGCGAGCGGGTCTCGACCGGCGTAAGAGCGTTGATCTTTCTCGTGCTGCCCACGGCCGTCGGTTACGTGCTTCTGGCGCCGGCGATCGTTCGTGTCCTCTTGGAACATGGCGTGATGCAGGCTCACTCGACGCATCTGGTCTCGGTGATCCTTCAGATCCTTGCGCTCAGCCTCGTCCCGTTCACGCTGTTCCAGTTCTTCCTCCGTGGCTTCTATGCGATGCAGGACACCC
>JAXDJM010000065.1:0-6549 GCA_034665605.1 Actinomycetota bacterium
GCTTTGGCGAAGTCCTTGCCGTTCAAAGTCGAGGACACCGCACCGGGTACCTGCCACGCCATATATCGCTGCCCGGTATCCGAGATCGCCAGCGTCGGTTCGGTCCCACTGGCACCGGGGACCTCAACCGGCGCACCGAAACCCGGGGCCGAGACCGCGGCGAGCGCCGGAGCCCCGCTGCCGAGCGTGGCACCTGCCGGCAGCGCGAGCGCGATGGCCACACCAAGAGCTATCAACCGGGATCTCGTGACCGTGGATCTCATATGTCCCCCTCGTTCGGCGCCTATCCCCATCTTCAGGTTCGACGCGCGCACGGGTGGCCCTGCAATCAGGTCAAAAGGGGTGGACTAGGGCGTTCCCGGCAGACCGGGTTCACACGGTCGCCGGCGCGGTCCTCTCGAACTGGAGGCCGGTGCCGTCGGAGGACACCTCTATCGAGTCGCCGTCGGCGAACGTACCGTCGAGCAGCTTGAGGGCGAGGTCGTTCTCGATCTCTCGCTGGATCAACCGCTTCAGAGGGCGGGCGCCATACGCGGGGTCGTAGCCACGCTGTGCCAGGTATGCCTTCGCGTCGTCGGACACGATCAGCGAGATGTTGCGCTCGGCAAGTCGCCGGCTCAACACGTCCAACTGGATACTTACGATCCGCTCGAGGTCGGTTTCGCTCAACCGGTGGAAGACGATGATCTCGTCAACCCGGTTGAGGAACTCGGGCTTGAAGTGGTCCCTGACGCTGGCAAGAACCTTCTCTTCCATCGACGCGTCGTCTCCGCTCAAGATCCACTGGGAGCCGAGGTTGCTCGTCATGATGATCACGGTGTTCTTGAAGTCCACGGTCCGGCCCTGGCCATCGGTCAACCGACCGTCGTCGAGTATCTGAAGCAGCACGTTGAAGACGTCTGGGTGCGCTTTCTCGATCTCGTCCAGCAACACGACCGAATAGGGCCGGCGACGGATCGCCTCGGTCAATTGCCCGCCTTCGTCGTATCCGACATAGCCGGGTGGGGCGCCGACCAGGCGACTTACCGAGTGTTTCTCCATGTACTCGCTCATGTCGATGCGGACGATCGCCCGTTCGTCATCGAACATGAACTCTGCGAGAGCGCGGGCGAGCTCCGTCTTTCCGACACCCGTCGGACCGAGGAAGATGAAGGACCCGATAGGCCGATTTGGATCGCCCAGACCCGACCGTGCGCGTCGGATGGCGTTGGCGACGGCTTCAACGGCCTCGTCTTGACCGACGACGCGATCGTGCAATCCGTCCTCCATGTGGATGAGCTTCTCGACCTCGCCTTCCATCAGCTTCGAGACGGGAACACCGGTCCACCGCGCGACCACCTCCGCGATGTCTTCCTCGTCAACCTCTTCCTTGAGGAACTTCCGATCTTTCTGGAGCTCGGCCAGATGTTGGTTGGCCGCGCCGAGATTCCGCTCGAGCTCGACGAGGCGTCCGTAACGGAGCTCCGCTGCCTTTGCAAGATCCCCGTCCCGCTCTGCGCGCTCGGCGGCTCCCTTCACCTGCTCGATCTCGGCCTTCTGGGCACGGATACGGTCGATCGCCTCTTTCTCTTGCGACCAATGCGCCTTCATCCCGTCCATCTCTTCGTGCAAGCCGGCGAGTTCTTCTTCGATACGAGCCAGTCGCTCTTTGGATGCGGCGTCTTTTTCCTTACCGAGCGCGGCTTTCTCGATCTCGAGTTGTTTCGCGCGTCGATCGAGCACATCGATCTCGGTAGGCATCGAGTCGATCTCGATACGCAAACGCGACGCGGCCTCGTCGATGAGATCGATCGCCTTGTCCGGTAGGAAGCGCCCCGTCACGTAACGATGCGACAGGACGGCCGCAGCCACCAGAGCGGCGTCTTGGATCCGCACCCCGTGGTGGACTTCGTAACGCTCTTTCAGACCGCGAAGGATCGCGATCGTGTCGGGAACCGACGGTTCACCGACGACGATGGGCTGGAATCGTCGTTCCAGGGCCGGATCTTTCTCGATGTGCTTGCGATATTCGTCAAGTGTCGTTGCACCGACCATGCGCAACTCGCCGCGGGCGAGCATCGGCTTAATCATGTTCCCCGCATCCATCGCGCCTTCGGCAGCGCCAGCGCCGACGACCGTGTGAAGCTCGTCGACGAAGGTGATGACTTCGCCTTCCGACGCCGCGATCTCTTTGAGCACGGCCTTGAGTCGCTCCTCGAACTCACCGCGGTACTTAGCGCCGGCAACCATCGAAGAGATGTCGAGTGAGATGACCCTCTTGTTCTTCAACGACTCGGGAACGTCGCCGGCAACGATCCGGTTTGCGAGCCCTTCGACGATCGCCGTCTTTCCCACCCCGGGCTCACCGATAAGCACCGGGTTGTTCTTGGTGCGGCGCGAAAGCACTTGGATCACACGGCGGATCTCCTCGTCACGTCCGATGACGGGGTCGAGCTTGCCGCGCCGGGCGGCCTCGGTCAGATCTCGTCCGAACTTCTCTAGTGCTTGGTATTTGTCCTCTGGGTTTTGGTCCGTCACGCGTTGCGTTCCGCGGATTCCTTTCAGCGCCTCGAGCACGCGGGCGCGGTCGACGCCCGCCTCTGCCAATAGAGCTGCGACATCGTCCTTCTGGTCGACCAGAGCGAGGAGCAAGTGCTCGGTCGAAACGTAGGCATCCCCAAGACCTTCGGCTTCCGAGAACGCTCGCTCCAAGACGCTGCGAAGGCCCGACGACAGGTAGGTCTCGACCGATCCGTAAACGTTCGGCAACCGGTCGAGGAGGCCGCCGAGGCGGGTCCTGACGGTCGCGACCGATACTCCGAGCTTTCCGAGGAGCGGGTACACGATCCCTTCAGGGTCGGCCACCAGGGCCGCCAGCAGGTGAGCGGGCTCGACCTGCTGGTGATTGGCTTCCGTCGCGAGACGTTGAGCTGTTGCCAGCGCTTCCTGCGACTTGACCGTGAGCTTGTTCAGATCCATAGCTATATGTCCTTGATAATGAAACTTGAGTGCATAGTAATCAACTTTCTCCGAGTCCGCCTCATTCCCGAATCCCCCTATCGGTAGGAGCGCCCCGGCTAGACAATGGCAACGGAGCCCCGAGTGAGAGGAAAAGGGATGACGGTTCGAGTGCGGTTTTCGTGTGAGGTTCGGTACGGCAAGGCACGAGAGTTCATGGAATCGATGACCAAGCTCGACGACCTGTGCGTCAAGAAAGGTCTGGTGCCGGCGGCCGGCTGGGGGCCTCTCGCCGGACCAAACAACACCTTCATCTACGAGTTTGATTACCCGGACTTCTCAACGTTCGAGAAGGAGCAGGAGCAGTTCTACTCGGACAAAGGGATCATGGATGCATTCCGAAGCTCGGGCGAGCACGTCATCCAAGGCACCGGACGTAGCGAGCTACTTCAGAGCCTTTACGACATCGAGTAAATCTGTCTAGGCCTCCGCGGGCTCCGGGTTCAGCTCAACCGTCTCGCTGCGGCTGAAATAGGCATCGAAGTCGGCGCGGTCGATCGTCTCGCGCTCGAGCAGCACGGTCGCCAGCGCGTCGAGGTCGTCTCGGT
Organism: Actinomycetota bacterium; assembly: GCA_034665605.1. Taxonomy (GTDB): domain Bacteria; phylum Actinomycetota; class CADDZG01; order CADDZG01; family WHSQ01; genus JALZGD01. The sequence goes on from JAXDJM010000065.1 coordinate 3,546, forward strand.
GATCGATCAAGACTCCGCGTGCCTTGTCCCGCGCCCCAAGCAGGATGGACTTCACTTCACGGTCGATCGCCATCTCTGTCTCATCGGAGATCTCGTCCCCGCGACCAAAAGCTCGATTCAAGAAGCGGCCCCCCTGTTGGGCGATGTTGATCGGGCCGACGTTCTCGGACATCCCGAACTCCATGACCATCCGGCGCGCGATCTCGGTCGCCTTGAGCAGATCATCCTGCGCGCCCGTCGTCGCGTAGCCGAAGACCAGCTCTTCAGCCGCGCGACCCCCCATCAAGACCGCGATCCGATCGCGTAGCTCGGGCTCGGACATCAGGTACCGCTCTTCGTCGGGAAGTTGCTGCGTATATCCAAGGGCTCCGATCCCGCGCGGGATTATCGAGATCTTGTGGACCGGGTCGCCGTGTTCGACGAAGTGGGCGACCAAGGCGTGGCCGAGCTCGTGGAACGCGACCAACTTCCTCTCCGCGGGACTCAACACCTGGGACCGGCGCTCGAGCCCGGCCACCACGCGGTCGATCGCCTCTTCCAGGTCGGACATCGATACCTGCGAGTGATTCCGCCGGGCGGCCAGCAGCGCACCTTCGTTGATCACGTTCGCCAGCTGCGCTCCCGAGAAACCAGGGGTCCGTCGGGCGAGCACTTCGAGATCCGCGTCCGGCGCGAGCTTCACTTCACGCGCGTGGATCTGAAGGATCGCCTTGCGACCCTTGACCTCGGGAAGGTTCACCTGGATCTGGCGATCGAAGCGGCCCGGTCGCAGTAGGGCTTGATCGAGTACCTCGGGACGGTTCGACGCGGCCACGATGATGACCCCGGAGTTGGGCTCGAACCCATCCATCTCTGTAAGCAGTTGCTGCAGCGTCTGCTCTTGTTCCTGGTGCGCGCCGAGCTGATTGCCCGCAGCACCGGAGCGTGCCTGTCCGATGGAATCGATCTCGTCGATGAACACGATCGCGGGAGCTCGTTCGCGGGCCTGTGCGAACAAGTCGCGAACGCGCGCGGCACCGAGCCCGACGAACAGCTCGATGAACTCCGACGCCGATATGTAGAAGAACGGTACGTTCGCTTCACCGGCAACGGCGCGCGCGAGGAGAGTCTTGCCCGTACCGGGCGGGCCGACGAGAAGGACTCCCTTGGGGATGCGGGCCCCCAGCGCTTCGAACTTCTTGGGCTGCTTCAGGTACTCGACGACCTCTGCGAGCTCGGTCTCGACCTCATCGACGCCGGCTACGTCTTTGAAGGTGGTCTTCATGTCGGTACGGTCGTAGAGCTTCGCTTTGTTCTTGCCGAACGACAGCGCTCCCCCGCCCATCTGCTGACGCATGCGTCGCATGAAGAAGTAGTAAAGGAGCGCGATCAAACCGAACGGCAGGATGAAGCTGATGAACAAGCCGGTCCACGGGCTGGGCTGAGTCCCCGAGATAGCAACGTCGTTCGCCCTGAGCTGCTTGACGAGGCCGTTGGTCTGGAAATTGGGGGGGATGGTTGTCGAGAAACTGTGCTTGTCGTTTCCCGTCAAGTAAGTACCGGTTACTGAAGTCTGAGTGATGTCCACTTCGGTGACCTGTTTGCTGTCGACGAGGTTTTGGAAGTGCGAGAACGTGATTGCCTCACTGGACTTGAACAGCCCCTGGATCAAAAAGACCAGGATGATGCCGCCTATCACCCACGCCGCTGTTATCCACCGCTGCCGATTTGCGTTCGGATCGTCGCCACCTGTGCGACGAGGCGGGATGCGCTCGAGGGGGCTCGGCGAGCCGTTCTTTCGGCTCACACGGCGGCGTGGATCCATCACAGCGAGACTACTTCGACGGGAAGAACTGGTTGATGCAAGCGAGAATCAACGAATGAAGCTCGTTTGCCTCTTGGTAGCGGTCATCGCGACGCTATCGATCGGCGCCGCCGCTGCTCTCGCGATGCGCCCCACCGCGGCTTCTATCGAGCACGCTGGTGCCGGCGCGACGGTTAGCCCGTCGCCCAGCTCTTCTCCGGGAGCCACGCATCGAACCGGTGGTGCGGGAAGCTTCCTCGCGATCCTGGTCTTCATCGCGCTGGCTGCGACCGCCATGCATCAGTTCCGGCGGACGAGGCGCGCAGCGGACCCCAGTTGGTACGACCCGACGGCAGATCCCAGCAACGACCCCGACCTGAAACGGTGAGGTCAGCTCTCTTCGAGCGCGGTTTCGTAGCCGACAGTAGCAGCGCGTTCGCTAGGAAGAGCCACACCGCGAGGAGCACGATCCCTGCGAGGCCGCTCGTCGCGTAGTGGGCTTGGAAATCGGATCCGAGCTCGAGATAGATCGTGAACAGCAGCGACAGGACCGATATCGAGATGCCCGCAGTAAGAACCCCGCGCCAGATCGCGTTCCACTTCAACTTCACGGGAGGAAACACCCGGTAAATCAATGCCATCGCGACGGCGGCTACGGCGAAACCCGTTGTCAATGCGATGACCCATCCCAGCAAGGTCCCCAGCCAGCTTCCTCCCGCAAGTGACGTTCCTGCGAATGAAGCGATGAGCACGCCCATCGCAAAGAGCGGAAGAAGGACTACGAGGGCCATTGCTCGCCCGCGCAATCCTCTTGCCTTGACGTCTTTTTTGGGAGTGAGCCGGGTGAACGCGCGCGACAACCCGGCCCCATAAGCGGTTGCGGGCCACAGCCCCGTCACGATGGCGAACAGACCGACCGAGGAGCCCAGCTTCGAGACCTTGATCAATGCCTGGTCTGCGCCTAAGCCCGTGGGCATGCTCGAGCGCAGTTGTTCGGCAGCGTGATGGAGTCGCTGATCTCCGAGCACCAGGGTGGCGAGCCACAAGACCAAGATGACGACTGGGGCGATCGAGACAAGCGCGTAGAAGCCCAATCCGGCCGCCAGAAGGAGCACGTCGTTGGCCCTCAGCCGATCGATGATCTCTTGTGCGGGGCCCGGAAGATGAGCCACCACGCGGTCGACGAAGCCCTTATCCCGAGACTGCATGGCGTCCTTATTC
>JAXDJM010000066.1:0-2626 GCA_034665605.1 Actinomycetota bacterium
GAGGCCAGAGTCAGCGGCCCCCGACGGTCATCTCGGATACGAGCGTCGTGGCCCCGCCGAAGGAGCCGCCGAACGGCAGCCACCTGCGATCGTCTGCAACCGCGGTTATGCGCGCAAGGATGTCGAGCATGGGGGCCGCGATCGTTACCTCTTTAACCGGCTGACCGATGACGCCGTCTTCGACCAGGAACCCGGTCGCCCCTACCGAGAAATCACCCGACACCGCGTTGGCGCCGGAGTGAACACCGTGGAAGTCGGTGACCAGCAGCGCGCGCCCGGCCGATCGCAGCACATCGTCGCGCGTTGGGCCCGTGGGGTCGAACGCCAGGTTCGTGGGGGAAGCCGATGGGGGCGACTTGAAGCCGGCTCGCGATGCATTACCAGTGGACGCTCGGCCCTCGCGATGGCCGCTCGAGACGTCGTAGAGAAACGATCGCAACACGCCATCGGAGATGATCTCGGTGCGCCCGGTCGGCACCCCCTCACCGTCCCACGGGGTCGACCCGAGCGCGCCCTCGATGCGACCGTCATCGATCAACGTGAGGCCCTGCGCGCCTACCTTCTCGCCGAGCTTGCCGGCGAACAAGGAACGTCCCTTCTGCACCGCTTCACCGATAAGAGCCTGAGCGACCACACCGAGGAACTGACCCGCCGTGTACGGCTCGAACACGACCGGCATCCGCGCGGACGGGATCTTCTCGCCACCCAATCCTTGGGCGGCGCGTCGCGCCGCGCTCTCGGCGACACGGTGAGCGTCGAGACCCGAAAGGGCGCGGGCGACATCGAACTCGAGTCCAACCTGAGTGTCGTCACCTTCGGTAGCGATGGCGTACGAGTAGCACCACGCGTCCGTTTGCACGTAGCTGCCGGCGATCCCCTTCGTGGTCGCGATCGCGACTTCGGATTCTGAATCCGCGTACACCGCTTCTTCAACAGTGCGGATCCGGGGGTCGGCGGCGCGCGTCGTTGTCTCGAGCTCGATCGCGAAAGCAACCTTGTCTTGTGCCGACGTATCCCGATGCGACGCATCGAAAGTCCCGGGCACGTCGGACGGTGCGGTGACCCATGCCGGGGCCGGGATCGCGGCCTCGTCCGGAGTTGAATGCTGTGCGTTGGCGCGGGCTTGTTCCACGACATCGTCGAGACCCGCGTCCGTCAGATCTGTCGTGTACGAAAAACCGACCCGGCCCCCGTTGAACACCCGCACGCCGGTACCACGCGGCTCCGCAGATTCGACGGTCTCGGCTTCGCCTTGATACGCCTTGACCGAGAACGTCTTCTGGTGCGTGAGGAACGCTTCAAGATCTTCGTCGCCACGCGCCCTGTCAACGATCCGCGCAGCGATCTCACTCAGCTCGCTGCTCACGCTTCGGTGCCTCCAACCGTCATGGACGTCAGCAAGACGGTCGACATGCCGTTCGTCACCGGCGCGTGCTGCCCATCTTTCCCGCACACGCCTTCCTTACGGTCGAAGTCCCATCCGATGGCGTCGATCGCCCCCAAAACTTGCGGCCCGTTGCCGATCAGGTTGGCGCCCTTTATCGGAGAAGTGAGCTCGCCGTTCTCGATCAGGTAAGCCTCGGACATCCCGAAGACGAAGCTTCCGGTCGCGGGGTTCACCTCGCCACCGGCGAACGTTGCGGCGTAAACGCCGCGCTTCACAGACTTGATGATCTCTTCGGGGTCGTCCGAGCCGGGAAGCAGGTACGTGTTCGTCATCCGGACGATCGGAACGTCTGCGTACGACTGACGCCGACCGTTGCCCGTCGGCGGCGCGCCGATCTTGACCGCAGACAGCCTGTCGCTCATGTGACCGACGAGTACCCCTTCTTCGAACAGGACCGTGCGCTGCGACGGCGTGCCCTCGTCGTCGACTCCGAACGATCCCCACGCTCCCGCGTCGGAACCGTCGTCGACGATCGTGACCGTCTCTTTCGCAAAGCGCTCGCCGCGTCGTTTCGCGTACACGCTCGCCTCTTTTACAAGCGTGTCGGCTTCGAGCCCGTGCCCACACGCTTCGTGGATGAGCACTCCCCCGGTTCCCGGAGCAAGGACGACGGCAAACTCGCCCGCCGGGGACGGTTTCGCGTCCAGCATCTTGACGGCCTTGGCCCCCGCAGACGCTCCGAGCTCCGCCGGTGGACGAGCTTCCAACAGTTCGAAGCCTCCCGAATGTCCGGGGGCCTCGAAACCCGTTGCGATGTTCCCATCGCGCGCGGCGACGACTTGAACCGCGAAGCGCACCCGGGTGCGATCGTCCTCTGCGAAAACACCGTCCGACGACGCGATCAGAACCTGTTGGCGCACGTCCATGTAGGTGGCAGATACCTGCCGGACCTCGGCCCCCGCAGAACGGGCTGCGTCGTCGGCCGCCCGCAGAGCGTCTGCCTTCTCCGCAGCGTCGACGTTTTCCGGCCGTCTCGCAACAGGGTTCGTAGTCCCGGGCGTCACTCGGCGGAGATCGGTTACAGAGCCCGAACCTCCCTGGACGCCGGCACGCGCAGCTTCGGCCGCCTCGAGAAGACCCGCTTCGGTAACCAGGTTCGTGTACGCGTAAGCGGCCCGATCGCCCGAGAGGATCCGGATCCCCGCGCCCGACTCGGCCCCCGAGGTCACGTCCTCGATC
>JAXDJM010000067.1:0-3572 GCA_034665605.1 Actinomycetota bacterium
CCCTGTGAAGATCAGCTCCTTGGCTCGGGCGGGGCCGAGCTTGCGAGTGAGCAACTGGGTCCCACCGCCCGCCGGCAACAGACCGACGCGCGCTTCGGGCAATCCGAGCTGCGTTTGCTGCGCGGCGACGACCAGGTCGCACGAGAGCGCCAGCTCACAGCCGCCTCCGAGCGCGAAGCCGAAGACCGCTGCGATAGTGGGTTGCGGGATCGATCGCAACGCCTCGAAGAGCCCTCGCACCTGCTTGCGGTTGGCGTGGTAGTCCTCGAGCGAGAACGAAGCACGTTCCTTGAGATCGGCCCCCACACAGAACGCTTTCTCGCCGGCGGCGGCGAGTATCACGACCCAGATGTCGTTATCGGAAGCGACTTCGCGCGCGACGGTGGCGAGCTCCTCGGCGAGCGCACCGGAGATCGCATTGAGAGCCTCGGGCCGGTTGAGACGCACGGTCGCGACGTGGCCGTCGCGTTCGATCGAGACGAGAGCCATCGAAGTATGCGGGTCGCTCAAACCGGCGGAACGCCGTGACGCCGCGTGGTGAAGTGTCGATCTTTCGTCATCGCAGCATCCAGTCGACGGCCCAGCTCTTTTCGAAGGTCGTCCGGCTGCACCACGGCATCGACGACGTTCTCGGATGCGAGGTGCGCGATATCGATGTCCTCTTCGTACTCAGCGCGGCGCTCGGACACGAAACGCGCACGCTCTTCTGGGTCCTCTATCGCCTGGATCTTGTTGAAGAAGACGGCATTGACCGCAGGCTCCGGCCCCATGACCGCTATGCGAGCCGTCGGCAACGCGATCGTCGCGTCGGGCTCGAAACCCGGCCCGGCCATCGCGTAGAGACCGGCACCGTAGGCCTTGCGCACGACGACGCAGAACTTGGGGACCGTTGCCTCAGACACGGCCGTGATCATCTTTGCCCCGTGACGGATGATGCCCTGACGTTCCACCGCCGTTCCGATCATGAATCCCGGAACGTCGGCGAGAAACACGAGCGGGATGTTGAACGCGTCGCAAAGCCAGATGAAGCGTGCAGCCTTATCCGCCGAATCGACGAACAGCACGCCACCCTTTTGCGCCGGTTGGTTCGCCAGTATCCCGACGGCGCGCCCCTCGATGCGGGCAAGGCCGACGATGAGCTCCTTCGCGAAGTCCGGCTTGATCTCGAAGAAAGAGTCCTCGTCCACGATCCCTGCAACGAACGCGTACATGTCGAACGCGCGGCTCTCGTCCTGAGGAACGATCGATGCGAGAGATCCACGGAGAGCCGGAGGCCGCTCCTCCACGCGCTCGGGTTTTTCCCTAAAGCTCTGTGGGAAGTACGAGAGGTAAGCGCGCGCCGCTTCGATCGCGGACTTGTCGTCGGCCACGATCATGTCGCCGCAACCGGAGACTTCGCAGTGCATCCGCGCCCCACCCATCTCCTCGAGCGTGACCTTCTCGCCGATGACCTCCTCGGCCATACGTGGAGAGCCGAGGTACATCGACGCGTTTCCCTCGACCATGAAGACGACGTCGCAGAAAGCAGGGATGTACGCGCCACCGGCCGCGGAAGGGCCGAACAAGCAACAGATCTGAGGGATCTTCCCGGAGGCTTGCACCTGGTTGTAGAAGATCTTTCCTGCCCCTCGCCGGCCGGGGAACAGGTCGACCTGGTCGGTGATGCGGGCACCTGCCGAGTCGACGAGATAGATAAGCGGGTGCTCGTGTTTGCGCGCGAGCTCGATGATCCTGATGATCTTCTCGACGGTGCGCGCGCCCCACGATCCGGCTTTGACCGTTGCGTCGTTCGCCATCACCGCTACCGGTCGGCCCTCGATCGTGCCGATCCCGGTGACCACTCCGTCGGCCGGAAGATCTCCTGCTAGTGCATTAACGAGCAGACCGTCTTCAACGAACGAATCGCTTGAATCGAGCAACAACCGAAGTCGATCGCGCACGAATAATTTGTTCTGCTGGGCGAGCTTGTCGTGGTACTTCGGTGCGCCGCCGGAGTGGGCGCTGGCTGCAAGCTCGGAAACGTCCGTGCGGTGAGACTCGCGATCGGTCACGGCTCCAGGGTCCTGTCGATCGCGGCGCCGTCCATAACGTGAACGAGGCACGAGCCGGTCTCTTGGGCGGCCGCTTTCCCGCGGCGGAACCACCGGCTCCACCGGGTGCGACTTCTGCCCGCTATCAACCTCTGCCTCTGCGCGACCCGCAGATCTTCGACCTGTTCGGCCACTCAGGCGAGGTGGGTGACGTACGACAGGTACATCCAAGCCTCCTTGTCATCCCCACCAACCGATCCTAAGTCGGGTGTGTTCCCCCGAGCGGGAGCCTCTAGGCGTGTGACGGCAGCACTACCCGGAAGCGAGCTCCGCCGATGGACGCATCACCGACCTGGGTCTCGCCTCCGTGCAACGTCACGATCTCCTTGACGATCGCTAGGCCGAGGCCCGTGCCCCCATGGCCGCGGTCGCGCGCATCGTCCAATCGCGTGAATCTCTCGAAGACAACATCTCGTTTCTCGACCGGAATCCCGGGTCCATCGTCTTCGACCTCGAGTCGAACGTGTCCATCGGTTTCGTGGACCGAGAAGCGCACGCTCGAGGCCGCATGGTTAGCTGCGTTCTCTGCGAGGTTCCGAACCACTCGCTGAAGCTGCCCAGGATCACCCTGTGTCCGAGCAGCCGTCACCTGGGAGGTATCGACTTTCAATCGAGTCGTTTGTTTCAGCCTCTTTGCTTCCATCAGCACGAGATCGTCGATGTCGACCGGATGCATGCCGAGTTCGAGCGCGCCCTCGTCCATGCGCGCCAGCAACAGCAAGTCCTCGGTCAAGCGCTGCAGACGCAGATCCTCCGTCAGGATCTCGGCGATGACCTCGCTTACTTCCGTCTTGTCGGGATGGGCGAGAGCTACCTCGGCGTGATGTCGGATCGACGCGATGGGATTCCGTAGCTCGTGCGCCGCGTCGGAGACGAGTCTTTGTTGTTTGTCGCGGCCCACTTCTAGACGATCGAGCATCGCGTTCATCGTCGCCGCGAGTTTGGCGATCTCGTCCTCTCCGGGAGGGGTGGGGACGCGCCGGTGCAACTCGCTTTCCGAGATGTACGCAACCTCCTTGCGAATCGACTCGACTGGTTCGAGGGCACGCCCCACCACCGACCACGTGGTGGACCCGACGATCACAAGAAGAAGGGGCAAGCCGATGAGAAGACCTCGAGTGACATGCGCGACGGTTTCCTTCATCAGATCGAGATTGCGACCGACCACAACTGTCAGCTCCTTGCCGGCCGACCGAGCAGTAGCCGTCACCACCACGAAGGGATCGTCGTCTGGGATTGGGAGATGCTCCACAACGCGGCTCGCGCCCGAAGGGAGCCTGATGATGGGGTCGTCCCCGCTTAACGACGAAGTCGACGCCACCACAGCGCCCGTCACGTCGACTATCTGAACGACGACATCGTCATCGTTCCCAACGACTAGATCGGCAGGTGATTGGCCTTCCTCGATGCTCGCAACGACATCGCGCGCCCGTAGCCTCGCACCGGCGGTCACGTTGTTCTCCATAACGTTCTGCATCGTGA
>JAXDJM010000068.1:0-3085 GCA_034665605.1 Actinomycetota bacterium
TCGATTGGTGGCGCGCCGCTCGAGCCGCCGAGGTCGCTGCGTTCGATTCGCTCGATGGGGCCGATCGGATCCCGTGGTTCGGCCCCCCGATGAGCGCAGCGTCTTTCGTCTCGGCTCGGATCATGGAGACGTGGGCACACGGCCAGGACATCTGGGACGCACTCGGTAGGGATCGTGCGGCGACATCCCGTTTGAAGCACATCTGCCATTTGGGCGTGAGGGCCCGCCCCAACAGCTACTCGGCGCGCGATCCCTGCCGAGCGCGTCCCAGATGTCCTGGCCGTGTGCCCACGTCTCCATGATCCGGGCCGAGACGAACGACGCTGCGCTCATCGGGGGGCCGAACCACGGGATCCGATCGGTCCCATCGAGCGAATCGAACGCAGCGACCTCGGCGGCTCGAGCGGCGCGCCACCAATCGAGCACGTCTGCAGGAGCCATTGCTCTTGCCCGAACGAGTGGATCGTTCATGAACCCGTCTACATCCGCAGCGATCTCTTGCAGGGCGGCGGCGAACGCGTCCGGTTCCTCAACCGCCCTTGTCGCCTGCTCGTCGAAGAAGGCGAGATGGGCGATCTGGTCTCGGATGGACCATCCCTCGGCCGGAGTCGGTAGGTCCCAATCTCCATCGGGAAGGCTCGCGACGACCTCATCGAGCTCGGACAGCTCGGCCCCCAGGTCGCAAACGATGGCGGCTATCTCGGGCATGTGCGAATCCTAGGTGCAGGTGGTTAGCTACGGCTCTGGCTGCGCCTGTGCGGTCACGAAGACGGACAAGGCGACTTAGACCTCGGGCTAAGGAGAGAGGCGAATGGCGCACGTTGGGGAAGGTCGATCGGTCGTAGCGGTTACCGGGCCCACCGGAAGCATCGGGCGAGCACTACTGCGCGCTCTTGACTCGGAGCCTTCGATCGAGCGCGTCATCGGCATGGCGCGCCGTCCGTTCGATCCGATCTCGTTCGGACTCGAGAAGACCGAGTACATACAGGGCGATGTGAGCGATCGCAGCGCGGTCAACGACCTTGTCAAAGGTGCCGACGTCGTGGTGCATCTTGCATTCGTGATCTTCGACTCGTCCGAGGAAAGCCGCACGATAAATCTGCAGGGATGCAGGAACGTTTTCGAGGCCGCATTCGAATCCGACTGCTCCCGGCTTGTCTACACGTCGTCGGTCGCGGCATACGGCTTCCACGAAGACAATCCCGAGCCATTGGACGAAAGCGTGCCGCCGCGCGGCTCGGACGCCCACTACTACTCGGCTCAGAAAGCCGAGATCGAAGAACTGCTGCAGAATCTCGCGGCTTCGATCGGACGCGACACCGACGTCTACGTCTTTCGTCCCTGCATCGTTGCGGGTCCCACCGCCCTCGACCTCATCGAGCGCATCCCCTACGTCCAGTTATCCGAGAAGCTGCCGGCGCCCGTTAAGAAGCTCGTCGGCACCATCCCGTTGCTGCGTCCGGTGATCCCCGACCCTGGGATCCCGCTGCAGCTCGTTCACGAAGACGACGTCGCGCGTGCGTTGACGGCAGCGGTATTGGGTCGCGGTGCACCGGGCGCATACAACCTGGCAGCCGATGGAGAGATCAGCCTGTCCGATCTCGCGCGCGCTCTGGGGTGGTATTCGATCCCCATCCCCGATCTCGCCGTAGATGCCACCGCGAAGATCGTGTCGCACCTGCCGATGCTGCCCGCCGAGGCGAACTGGCTGCAAGCCGTCAAGGTGCCCGTCCTGATGGACACGGCGAAAGCTCGAAGAGAGCTCGGTTGGTTGCCACTCCACGACGCCCTCGAAACACTTGCCCAAACAGTGAGCGCAGCCCGAGCGGGGGGCCTGTTGCCGTGGAGGACGGCCATAGGAGACCTTTAGGAGTGGGCGCAGCCCGAGCGGGGGGCCTGTTGCCGGCCATAGGAGACCTTTAGGTCGAGTCTCCTAGACCAGACCCTCGAAGGCGGCCTCCATGAGGTGCGCGTGCTCTTGCTCGTGGATCCGCAAGCTTCCCGATGCAGGCGACGCGCTTTCGGCGCGCGACGCATGACTTAGGCGCAAACCTTCGCGGAGTTTGTCGTGAAGACGAGCTTGTACGAAGAACCACGCGCCCATGTTCTCCGGCTCCTCCTGGACCCACCTGACCTCGTCGGCCATCGGGTATCGGTCGAAGATGTCCTGAAGTTGCTGGAGAGGGAACGGATAGAGCTGCTCGAGCCGCACGACCGCGGCGGGAACGTCTCTTTTTGAGCGTTCCTCCATCAGCGCGTATCCGATCTTGCCCGTGCACAGCTGGAGCAGTCGCACGTTCTCGGGGTCTTCGACCGCGCGATCGTCGAGCGTCTCCTTGAAATGACCTGTGACCAAGTCGTCGGCAGTGGACTGAGCGACTCGTGCTCGCAAGAGCGACTTCGGTGTCATCACGATCAACGGCTTTCGCACGGTGCGGTGCATCTGCCGCCTCAGTACGTGGAAGTACTGTGCCGCCGTCGTCGGTTGAACGACCTGGATCGAGTCTTCCGCAGCAAGCGTTAGGAAACGCTCGAGCCGCGCGCTCGAGTGATCGGGCCCCTGGCCTTCGTATCCGTGAGGCAGCAACATGACCAGGCCACTCGTCTGCCGCCACTTGTCCTCGCCCGCAACAACGAAGTGGTCGACGATGGGCTGCGCGCCGTTAACAAAATCGCCGAACTGAGCTTCCCACGCAACGAGCGCATCCCCGTTCGCAACCGAATAGCCGTACTCGAAGCCGACGACCGCGAGCTCTGATAGCAAGCTGTCGAAGACGCGGAAGGGCGCTTGATCGGGACCGAGGTTGTTGAGCGGGAAGTACTCCTCTGCACTGCGGTGATCCATCAACACCGAGTGCCTCTGACTGAAGGTTCCTCGTCGCGAGTCCTGGCCCGAAAGCCGAACCGTGGTGCCTTCGAGCAACAAGGAGCCGAACGCGAGCGATTCGGCAGCGGCCCAATCGACTGCTCCCCTATCGAGGATGTCGGCGCGCTTCTCAAGTTGTTTGCGGAGCTTGGGGTGGGGCTCGAAATCCTCCGGAAAGCTTGTGATCGCTCGCATGACCTGATCGAGACGCTCTCTATC
>JAXDJM010000069.1:0-5602 GCA_034665605.1 Actinomycetota bacterium
CGTCGATCGCAACGGCGGAAGGTAATGCGACCTCCTCGGCCGGGAAGTCGGATTTCCACCCCGGCGCGAACCAGTCGTGTGAGAAATAGGTCGTGGAGCCCACGACGCGGCCGGTGATGACGTTCACTCCTGCCTGCTTGATCTTGGCCGCGAGTTTCCGAAGACCCGTTGCCTTGAATGGCAGCGAGCGACCATACGAACCACCCCCGGTCACGGTCGGGTCGCCGCGCCCAACGATCCACACGTTTCCCTGCACGACGCCCGATCGCGGCCGTTGTCCATGCACGGTCGTAGAAAGTCTCATCCCCGAACCGAAACGGTCGAGCAAAGCCATCGACAACAACAGCTTTTGGTTCGACGCGGGGGCGTGTTGTGTGGCGGCGTTGTGCTGATACAGAGTGTCAGACGGTGTCGCGATCTCGACGCTCAGCGCGTGACCGCCGATGGCGCGATCGATCTTCTTCTTCCATGCAGGCCGCGCCGCTGCTGCCGAGACGATCACCATCTGAACCATCACCGCGCACGCGACGAGCACGACCAACTTCTTGGAATGCATCGAGCAAGTGTGACCGACCGCGCGCGGTCGCGCCTACGGACGCGTTGCTTGACCTGTTAGACGATTCAGTCGAAGAGCGAGGGGTCGGTGGGGAACAGCGATAGTTGCCCGGCCCCCGCCTTCGGCTTTGCGGGGCGATCGATCGCCGCCGCAAGCCGGTGATACGCCTGCTCGCGCGCCAGCTGTACGGCTCGCTTTGCTGCGTGCTTCTTCTTCTCGGCGTCGTTACGCTCTTCGGCGGTGCGGATCGCTTCCTCGATGAAGAGGGGCTCCCAATCGGGTAGCTCCTTGACCATTCCGCCTCCCAGGCCCGTAGATTGCTCGTCCCGCTGAAGGTCAGCGGGGGGACGAGTATGTGCGCGTCACAACCGCGCAAGCCGGATTTTCGACGATACGTGAATCCCCGGGCGGGGCTACGCCGTAGTACACCCATACGGACGAAACGACCCTTGACCAGGAGGAACTTCTGATGAGCAGATTGCTGCGCCTCGTGACGGTGGGGATCATGGCGGCGACCCTGGTTGCGGGCATCCCGGCCGTGTCCCAGGGGGGCACCGCGCGCATCAAGGCGGTTGGGACCTACCCGAACTTCGCGTGGTCACCGTCGTCGAAGACGGTTGCCAAGGGCACGACCGTCGTGTGGAAGAACTCGACATCGAGCAAACACTCAGTGACCGCGTACAAGAACGGATGGAGCAAGAACTCCGTTATCCAGCCCGGGGACAAGACGAAGTTCAAATTCACAAAGGCGGGGACCTACTACTTCTACTGTCACTTCCATTCGAGCGTTAGCAATGGCCAGTGCTCGGGCTCGATGTGCGGAAAGGTGAAAGTCACCAAGTAATTACGCGCGCGCGTCCTTTATGCGGGCGCGCTTTGCCTTATCCATCTGACGCGCGGCTTTGATCCCGCGATCTCTTATCGCGAACCAGGCAAGACCTTTGCGATCCATGGCGAAGAATCGCTTGCCGTGTTTCTTTAGAGCGGTCTGATCGATCTCGAAGCCGAGTCCCGGGCGTTGCGGAACCGAGATCTTTCCCTGGTCGTGCACGAACGGTTCGGTGAGCATCGCGTCGCGCGCTTCGGGAACCCACCCGGGTGGATCGATCGGGTACTCGAGCTTCGACGGTGATCGCGATGCGGCCATCAGCTGGAGGTTGATGGCGAAACCGATCCCGTTCGTCCACGTGTGCGGTGTGTAGCCGAGACCGTGTTCCTTGCAGAGCTGCGCGATCGCCCACGTCTGCGCGATCCCTCCGGTGAACGTCGCGTCGGGCTGGAAGATCGAATAGCACCGCCGTTCGACCATCATCTTCAATTCGGGGAACCCGCTCGTGTGCAACTCACCCCCGGCGATGGGAACGCGCGAATAGGCGGTTAGGTCCGAGAGATCGTCGTATGCGTCCATCGGCAACGGCTCTTCGACCCACGCGATCCCCGCGTCGGCACAGACGTCTACGAATCGTTTGGCCCGATCGAGATCCCACAGGGGAGCATCCGCAACGGCAGTCACGCGCCACGCTTGGTTGGCGTCGACTCCGATCGCCATCGTTGTGCCGAGCTCGCGCGCCGTGTCGCGCACCTGAGCGATGTCGGCGGCTTCGTCTTCGTGCACTCGGATCTTGATCGTGTCGAAGCCTTCGGCCGCGCGAGCGCGAGCTTCGGCCACCCGATCGGACGCGTTGCGAACCTCGCCGCTGGACGCGTAGACCGCCACCTCGGTAGCGGGATCGTCGGACAATAGTTGCGCCACCGAACACCCGGCGAGCTTTGCCTTTATGTCCCAGAACGCGGGCTCGATCCACCAGTTGCGCCACCCGAGGTAACCGATCTCGCGGCAGCGTTGCTGGATCAGGTCGATGTCGGTTGCGTCTTCTCCGATCAGGTAGGGGCCGATGAGCTCGCCGAGGCCGCTGCGCTCCTTGGAGATGGCGGGGCCGGCGCTCCAGCCCTCGACGCCCGAGGTGGTCACGATCCGGACGATCGTGGCGCGGTTGTGCGTCTGGGGGTAACCGGGGATCCAGCTCGGGTGGAACGGCTTGGGCAGGGGGGCCGAGAAGTGAAAGAGCTCGACCCGCGCGACCCGCTCGTCACTCACCCGATGAGGCTATAGCCGGTAAGCGTTAACGGCTGCGACAATAGGTAGGCATGCTGACGCGTTGGGGGACCTTCTTAGTCGTCTTGGCCCTGGGGCTGGGCGTGTTCGCGCCGTCCACTCCGACCGTGGCCGCCACGACAACCGATCCACTCGTTGCCGACAGCTTGAAAGCGCTCGATGCGCTGGTGTCCTCCGATCACTGTGTTGCAAAAGATGCAGCCGATAACGACACCACGAACGACGTGACGCTCCCGTACCAGCTGTGTGACGACGGCGTTCCTCCGTCGGGCGGTGGCTCCAACGGCATCCCGGTACCCGCCGCCTATCAGCCCACAGCATCGGGAGACGACTTCACGGGCTTGCCCGCTCCCGCCGACGATCAAGCGATGGCAGCCGCCGACGCGAAGTACGACGTGCAGCCGGAATCGGGCAACCGCATCACCCTTGACGTCGACATCTCGACGCCGCCACCTACAGCACCGCGACCTAAAGGCGGGTTCCCGGTCATCGTCTTCATGCACGGCTGTTGCGGCGGTTCCAAGGCGAGCTGGGAATCTCCGACCGTCGACGGCGCGAACGAGCAGTGGCACGACAGCAACTCGTTCTTCGCATCGCAGGGATACGTCGTCATCAACTACACCGCCCGTGGCTTCCGAAACTCGAACGACCAGGGCTCGACCGGCACGACGCAGCTCGACTCGCGGCGCTTCGAGATCAACGACTACCAGTATCTCGTTGGGCTGCTCGCCGACGACGATGCCGACAAGAAGGCTGCAGGGCAGACACCCCTGTTCGACATCAACCGTCACAAGATCGCGACGGTGGGTGGTTCCTACGGGGGCGGATTTGCGTGGCTCGCGCTCACCGATCCGACTTGGAAGAGCCCGGAGCGGGGGCTTGGGTTGAAGCTGGGGGCCGTCGTCCCAAAATATGGCTGGACCGACCTCGTCGAGTCCCTGGTCCCATCCGGCCACTACCTCGACCAGGACCCCCAGCACATCGGCGCGACCGTGCTGGCTCCTACAAATGTGGATCAGGCATTGTCGGCGCATCCGGTCGGTGTCGAGAAGCAGAGTGTGGTCACGGGTTTGTATGGAACGGGCAACAACATGGCGGGCAACCACACGACGTTCCCGAGCTATATGAACTCGACGTACAACCGGTTGCAGCAGGGCGAGCCGTACGACAGCGATCCCGCGGTCATGGACACTTTGAAAGGGTTCCTCGAAGACCGCTCGGCCTATTACCAACAATCGTTCTGGACGCGTGTCGCGAATGGATTGCGCGTTCCGATCTTCGCTGCCGGGACGATCACCGATCCTCTGTTCCCGACGATGGAAACCGTCCGCTTCTACAACAAGCTCACGTCTGTGGCGTCCAACTACCCCATCAAGATGTACTTCGGCGATTACCAACATCTCTATGCGCAGAACAAGCCCAAAGAGTGGGATTCGCTGTGCGGCGACGACCATCACGTGTGCTCGCTGGACGATTACAAGCACGCCGACGGATCCGTGCACTTCGGAAAGGGAAAAGGACAGGTGCGCGCCGGCGCTCTGGCCCGCATCGACACATTCCTGAACTACTACCTGAAGGGCAAAGGCAAGAAACCGGCCAACGATGTGTCCGCGACGACCACCATCTGTTCGTCGAATGCGACCGATAAGTATCCGCAGAACGAGCCCGGGATCGAGTACCGGGCCAAGACGTGGCGATCTTTGGCGACCAAGGTGATCCCGTTCGGGTGGTTGGATGGGACGATAACCAACGCGGCCCCCGACGCCAACGCGGCGATGGCCGATCCGGTATCTCGCTCGGAGCAGTCCGAGAAGTGCACGATCACGTCCGCTTCCCAACCTGAGGCCGGCGTCATCACCGCCACGAGCGATCCGACAAAGAAAGCATTCACGTTCATGGGCATCCCGTGGCTGCAGCTCGACTACACGACGACCGACACCGATTACTGGGTCGCCGCGCGCGTCTACGACCAAACGCCCGACGGTACGAAGACGATGGTGACCCGCGGGATATGCAGGGTGAACACCGCTGCTGCACCGAAGACGAGCTGCAAGACGTTTGATCTGTGGGGCGGAGCGTGGACGTTCCCCAAGGGGGATCAGGTCGTCGTCGAGCTGACCCAGTCGGATACACCGACGTTCCGCAAGGACAACAATCCTTCGATGATGACGGTCAAATCGATCGGGCTCGGGATGCCGGCCACTTCGAACGCGCAGAAGGTCGACTTCAGAGGCTGACCCACGCTTTTCCTCTGCACAGACCGCGGAAAGCGCGGGATCTGCAGAGGAAAACCGGGTCGGTCAGCCCGGCGCGCAGATCTTCAGGATCTCCGGACCATATCGCTCGCACTTAGTAGGGCCCATCCCCGAGATCGCGATGAGATCTTGCTCATCGTGCGGGCGCCTTTCTGCGATCTCCTCGAGCGTGCTGTCGTGGAGCACGACGTAGGCCGGAACCTCATCGGTGCGGGCCCGCTCGAGGCGCCACTTCTTCAACTCCGTTAGAAGATCGCCGTCATCGGACCGGTCCCTCTTCTGCCCGGGTTCCTTGGTCGAGGTGTCGTGCGGTGGTTTCAGCTCGGCCACGAAGCGGCTTGGTTTCTTGATCGACCACGTGACGTAGAGGCGGCGCTTGGCCCTGGTAAGCCCGACGTAGAGAAGCCGGCGTTCCTCGGGCATGGCGGTCTCGGTAGCCCGCTTGTAAGGAAGTTCGCCTTCTTCGAGGGCGGGGATGAAGACCGTGTCGAACTCGAGGCCTTTGGCGCTGTGCAGGGTCAGCAGGTTCACCCCGCGACCGTGAGCGTCACGACCGAACCGTTCCTCCAAGAATGCGACGAAGTCGCGCGTGCTGCGCGATCCGTCTTCGAACTCCTCTGCGAGCGCGACGAGTTGCGCCAGATCCTTCTGCCGGGTGATCTCTTGCTGACCGGC
>JAXDJM010000070.1:0-2782 GCA_034665605.1 Actinomycetota bacterium
GGTCCCGGCCTCGAACCGATCGAAGCTTCGATACGCGCGCAGCATCGTTTCTTGAACCAAGTCTTCGGCATCGGCCGGGTTGCGCGTCATCCGAAGGGCGCCCGCGTATAGAGAATCGAGAAGAGGAAGGGCGTCCTGTTGGAAGCGCTTCTTCTCGTCGTCCGTGAGGTTCACCGGTTTCGACTCAGCCACCGGCCTTGCCTCCAGACGTACTCGACAGAAGTCCTGATTCGAACGAGAACATCAACTTGGAGCGCTCCTCCGATGTCGTAAGCGCGATCTGCAACAGCGAGTCCATGAGGTCACCGAATGACAGTCCGGTCTCTTCCCACAGATAGAACGAGAACGATCCCGGTGTGGTGTTGATCTCCATGACCCACGCTTCGCCCGTCTGCTCGTTCACGAACGAGTCGATCCGCGCAACACCTGCAGCGTCGATCGCTTTGAACGCTCCCACCGCGTTCGACTGCACGAGCGACGTCAGCTCATCGCTTATCGGGGCAGGGATCTTTCTCTGCAACGACGCCATGCCTTGCTTGCCGCCACCCTTTCCGGAGCGGAGGTACTTGTCGGAGAACGACAAGAACTGCTCCCATGCGACCGGCTGCTCGCACACCGAGGGGCGCGGTTCGCGGCCCGGTCCCCCCAGAACCGAGCAATTGACTTCGATGCAGCCGTCCATCGCCTTTTCGACCAAGATGCGGCTGTCATAGGCGGCCGCGACCTCGAGCACTTCCTGCAGGGTCTCGCGATCGTCGGCCCTGCCTATCCCAACGCTCGATCCCAAGCGCGACGGTTTCACGAACGCGGGGTAACCGATCTTTTCTTCGATCGCGCCGAACACGACCCCTCCGGTGAGGCGCTCCATGGCGACCGAGTGTATTCGGAGAGCTTTTTCGCCCAGAGCTCAGCTTTCGTACTGATCGGGCAGATCGTTCTCGAAGAGAACAACGTCGCCTGGGGCAAGGATCGTCTTGAGCCGCTCGGTCGCGGCGTCCAACGTATCGACGGTGATGATCTCGACGTCACCCGAAGCGTCGGAGGTGCCTGCAACGAGCGCGTCGCGGTTGGTCCGCGCGACGAAAACGGCGACATCGGCAACCCGAGCCACGTGCGCCCCGAAGTCACGGTTCGCCTGTGCTTGCATCTCACCAAGCTCGATCATGCCGGGCGTAACGACGACCCTCTTTGTTGCAGGCATCGACGCCAGCACGTCAAGCGCAGCCGACGCCCCGTCGGGATTCGAGTTGTATGCATCGTCGATCACGGTGATGCCCCCCGCGCCGTCGATCAGTTGGAGGCGGTGCTCGACCGGCTTGATGGAAGGGACGCGCCGAGCAGTGTCGTCTAGCGACGCGCCGGCCGCGCGAGCAACGGCGAAGCCTGCGAGGACATGCGCCACCGCGTAACGACCCAGGAGCTTGGCGGCAACGGTGACGGAATCACCGTCCGAGTGAACGGTCATGGTCGTTCCAGTGCGGTCGATCGCAACATCGGATGCGAACACATCTGGACGAGTAGAGGGAGCGACGCCGTAGCGCACAACGGAGACTCGATCGGTCGCGTCGGCGAGGGCGCGCACTTCTGGATCGTCGACGTTCATGACCGCCACTCCCTCGGCCCCCAAGCCCTCCACCACTTCGTATTTGGCCTTGCGGATGACGTCTATCGATCCGAACCGCTCGAGGTGAGCAGGTCCGATCGAAGTCAGCACGCCGATCGTCGGTTTGACGAACCTACAGAGCTCCGCGATGTCACCCTTCTTGTACGCGCCCATCTCCACGACGAAGAAACGATGGTCGGTAGACAGTTGCTCGTTGATCGTGCGACACACACCGAGCGGAGTGTTGTACGAGCCAGGTGTTGCCAGTACCTCATCAGGCTCGCCGACGAGGGCAGCAATCGCGAACTTCGTCGACGTCTTGCCGAAGGAGCCCGTCACGGCGATGACAACCGGTCGAACACTCGTGAGTTTCGCCCGTGCCCGTCGCAGATACATCGCGTTGATCGATCCTTGCAAGGGAGAGAGCAACACGTCGGCGGCGACGAGGACCAGTGGAGTGGCCAGAAAGAGGACCGCGAAAGCGATCAGCTCAACGACTACCTCTACCGGTGCCGAAGCACTTACCAACGCGTCGACAAGCACGACCACTACCATCGTGAGAACGGCCGCCGCTATCAATATCCGCCGCGCACGTGAGGTCATCACGAGCGGTTTCTTTGCGGGGGGGGCCGTGACGAATGCTGCGCGTCTGGGGTTGTTGCGGCACCAGGACAAGAACCGCCCGCGCTTGTAGCCCTCGAGCTGAAAGATGTGGAGGGCATCCGACAGTCGCACGACTTGCCACACCATGAACGCGGCGAACAAGAAGAACTCGACGAACCTCGTCCCCGTGGTGCCGGCAACAATCATCGTCGGCGTCACGTGATCGGCCGTCCCAGAAAATGACGCACGATGCGGCAGAACCTGTCGGGTTGCTCCAGGTAAGGAAAGTGCCCGGCCCCCTCGAACACGACCAGGCCGGCGTCGGGGATGCTCTCTTCCATAGCGTGAGCGTGCGA
Organism: Actinomycetota bacterium; assembly: GCA_034665605.1. Taxonomy (GTDB): domain Bacteria; phylum Actinomycetota; class CADDZG01; order CADDZG01; family WHSQ01; genus JALZGD01. Next base: position 2,563 of record JAXDJM010000070.1, read on the forward strand.
TAGCGGAACCGCATCATCGAGGCTGCCCCACACGATGAGTGTCGGGGCTCCGATGTCGGGCAACAGGTCGGCGAGGTCCTCGTTCACGACGCGAACAAGGATCGGCCGCATCGGTCCCGCCTGCAAGTAATCGCTCGACGCTATGAGCGAGTAGATCGCCCGTTTCAACATCCGGCCAGGGGGTCCGAGGGCTCCCGCCGTTCGGCCGAAGCGTGATGCC
>JAXDJM010000071.1:0-3096 GCA_034665605.1 Actinomycetota bacterium
GGGGATGCTCCCGCCTGGACGACGGGCACGATGGCGATGGCTGCCACAACGACGCCGATGGCCCATCGCGACGGGATACGGGCGGCTCCAGGCTGATTCCTCATACGCTGCTGAGGCTACATCCGGCAGGCTCGGCAGCGCTATCAAAAAAGGTGCTGCGGGGGCCGATTCGATGATTCCAGCCGCCGGACCGGTACTCGCGCTACGGTGGCTCTGCTGAGCACAACGGAATGATCGATGTTCGACAATCTGAAAGGCGGCTGAGATGTCTCAAACCACGACCGGTATCTCCGTAAAGGCGAGCTTCTTCATCCTTTCGTTCATCTTGTTCTTCTTCCCGCCGACGATCGTCGTCGACGGCAATGCTCAGAAGGCGAAGTGGGGCGAGCAATTCATCCCCACCGGCCCCGGCGAGCATTCCGTGTCGGTCTTCTTCAAATACCTCTTCATCAAAGAGGCGGGCAAGGCTTCGGCCTCGGTCTCGGTGCCCGAAGGCCAAACCGCTCGGATCACCTACCGCGCTCCGTGGATCGTGTTCATGCCGGGCAAGATCAAGACGGTCTGACAAAGATCGCGAGCGACGAAGGGTGGTTCTTCAACCCATTTGATCCGGAGGTACACGCGGATCCCTATCCGACGTACAAGAGGCTGCGCGACACCGACCCGGTGCACCAAAGCCCATTCGGCGGGTTGATCCTGACTCGATACTCGGATATGGCCCGCGTGCTGCGCGACCCGACGATGTCCAGCGACTTCCGGAACGTCGAGCTTCCCTTCGACGTCGTTCAGGGACCGGCTCAGCAACTCGAGGATCGCCAACCCTCGATGTTGTTCTTGGATCCTCCCGACCACGACAGGCTTCGCAACCTCGTCCATAAAGCCTTCACCGCGCGACGGATCGAGCATCTGAGATCCAAGGTTGTCGAGGTGGTTGACGATCTGATCGCGCGCGGGCGCGAGAAGGGCGAGTTGGATCTCGTTACGGACTTCGCTTATCCATTGCCCGTCGCCATCATCTGTGACCTGCTGAGTGTTCCGTTAGAGGACCAGGAGATCTTCCGCTCGTGGTCTCGCGATCTCGTCCAGACGCTCGACCCGATCGTTACGCAGGACACGATGCATCGCGCGCTCGAGTCGGCCGACGCCTTCAAGGATTATTTCCGCGACCTTCTCGAGTCGCGCAGGAAGCACCCACAGGATGACCTTTTGTCCGCGCTGATTGCTGCAGAGGACGAAGGAAACAAGCTCACCGAGGAAGAGCTGCTCGTCACCTTGACGTTGCTCCTCGTTGCGGGGCACGAGACAACCGTGAACCTGATCTCGAACGGGATGCTGGCTTTGCTTCAGAACCCTCGCGAGTGGCAGCGCCTCGTTGACGAGCCCACCCTGATCAGGTCCGCGGTCGAGGAGCTCCTCAGATACGACAGCCCCGTTCAGTTCGTTGCCAGGATCCCACTAGAGGACATGCAGATCGACGGTCACCAAGTCGAGAAGCATCACGAGATCGTGTGCATCTTGGGCGCCGGTAATCGCGATCCGCAGCAGTTCCCGGAGCCCGATCGTCTCGACATCGCCCGCCGCGACAACAAGCACTTGGCCTTCAGCGCGGGCACGCACTTCTGCTTGGGAGCATCGCTCGCGCGACTCGAAGGCCAGATCGCGATCTCGGCCCTAGCCGAACAGATGCCGGACATCGAACCGGCCACTCTGGCTCCCGAGCGACGACCCACCGTGACCTTGCGCGGTCTCGAGAAACTGCCCGTGAAAACCGGCTCCTAGAGCCTCAACGTCACCGGCCAGATAGCGCCGATCGCAAGACCAATGAGGAAAAAAGCTCCGGCGTTTCTTGCATGCACGAAGGCCCATGGGCCGTACCACAGAGGCCACAGTGGGTAGTTGCGCGGAGGTTCAGCAGGCTTCGGTTGACGAAGCGTGCGTGCCGCTTTGACGAAGGCAGGCAATGCGGCGAACCGATCAGCGCCCACGCGTCCAGCGAGCCGGAGAGCGCGAGGCCTGCGATCGACACGTAAAAAGCCCCCATCAACAGAACCGTGAGTTGCCGGGATCGTTCGTTGCCGAGGATGACCGGCAAGGTACGGATGTTGGCGTTCGAGTCCCACGGCATCTTGTCGATGTGTTTGCCCATCAGCACCGTCGTCACGAGACATGCATAGGGGATCGAAGCCAAGAGAACGCTGGATGGTAGACGCCCCACGGCGGCGTAGTAGGTACCACCGACCATCACGGGACCCCAGATCAAAGCGACGCTGGGTTCGCCCAGCCCGCGTGCTTTCAAACGCAGCGGTGGCGCTACGTAAAAGACACTGATGGACAAGCCTGCCACTGCAAATGCAACGATCGGCCATCCGCGTGCTGCGGCCAGGACGATCATGATCGACGCGTCGATGGCATTCGCCGCGAGGATCGCTCGTTTAAGACCGCGTTTCGTGGTGGCTCCCGATAAGACGGGGTGGGGTGCGTATTCGGCTCGGGGATACTGCGTGTCGTCCAACCCCTCCGTGAGATCGAAATAGTCGTTAATCATGTTGTTGGCGGCATGAGCGACGACGGAACCGATCGCAGACAGTCCGAACCACAAGCCATCGAATGATGACGAGCGAGCCGCCAGCAGTCCCGCGATGGCGACCGACGTCAGCGTCATCGGTTGCACGCATGCCCGCGTGATCAGCAACACCTTGCCGATCGGGTCGAGGTTCTGAGGGTCGTCACAGCCGCAGGTGCGAAGGATCCGTAGCCACGTAGCAGGTTGTCCGCCGCGACGCGTCGTTGTGATGGTCACCGAGAAAGGCTATTCGTGATCGACGGGAACCCATCACGAGTGTGAACCGTCTCACCTCGTGTACGCAGGCGAAAGCCAATTACCAGGGGGTAGGACATGGATGCTCGTAGATGGGCGGTAGCAGCCGTCGCCATGGTCGCGGTCGGACTGGCCGCGTGTTCCGGAGCGGCCACTGAGAATTCGGCGGTCGGAGGCGCGACCCGAGGAGGAGCGAACGACCAGGTGGCGAGCGGCAAGGTCGTTGCCGCGCCTCCCGCGCCCTTCGCCCCCGCCAACGCCGACGGGGCGGTGTCGGC
>JAXDJM010000072.1:0-5495 GCA_034665605.1 Actinomycetota bacterium
TCGTTTGATAGACCGCTGCCGTCGCGCCTCCAAGAGACATGTTGGTGACGTCCACGAAATGCCATTCCGGACGGTTGCCCGACAACAAACTGTTCTTGTCGCCGTGACCGAAACCCATCGCCAAGAGACTCTTCCCGGCGCGCCGCACGGTCTCTCCGTAGTCCTGCCAGGTGATGTCGACCCAACTTCCATTCAGTTTCTTGCGAAGTGCAACTTTGTCTGGGTGACTACGGATGCGCTCGTGGAAGCACTCGACGATCGTCTGTGCCACGGTTGATGCCCCCTGTCGCTCTTAGGAAAGTCCCGACCATGAATCTTAGGGGGAGCTGCTCCTATGAGCCAAAGCCGCTTCGATCCTGTCGGCTGTGGGCGGGTGGGTGAACAACGCCCACACTGCGATCCGGGGTGGCGCCAGATCGGCGAGATTCGTAAGAGCTATCTGCCTAAACGACCTAACCGCCACGTCGGGGTCGGCCGTCAACGCGAAGGCCACCGAATCCGCCTGCGATTCGAAGTGGCGCGAGATCGTGTTCTGAACCGGCAAGGTGAGCAGCGTGGCGACAACCGCAAAGAGGAGCAGCATGGGAACCGCGCGGATGTCCCGGATCCCACCGGCACCGGCCCACGCCCACAGCCGGTCGGATCGTGCGAGCCATGCCAGCACGCCAAGAGTCACGAATAAACCGATCACCGACAACAACGCGCCCTTGAGCACGTGATTGTGTTTGTAGTGGCCGAGCTCATGTGCCACGACGAAGAGAACCTCGTCCTCGGTATGCCCGCGCAGGAGGGTGTCGTACAAGACCAGCCTGCGCGATGACCCGAAGCCCGCCACGTAGGCGTTCTCGGTGATGCTCCGTTTGCTTGCGTCGGCTACCAAGACACGGTCGATCGGGACACCGGCCTGGTCGGCGATCTGGTGGATGCGTGCGTTCAAAGACGCGTCATGTAACGGCGTGAACCTGTTGAAGAGGGGTGTGATGACGATCGGATAGAGATAGACGATCGCGATCGTCAAGAGGCTCAATCCGGCCCACGCCCATAGCCACCACACGCGTGGCTGCCATCTAACTGCGCCGAAGAAGGCGAGCGCGGCCAGCGCGGCGGTGACCCCCGTAACGAGAAGAGATCTCGCTTGGTCGGAGAACCACCCGGCTACGGACTGGGTCGACAGGTGCCACGCGTGTTGCGACTGGTACCCCCGCACGAAGGCTGCGGGGAGAGTCACGACCGTCACCACCACAACTACAAGTAGGACGGTGGCTAGTGCGACGACCGGCCAGCTCACGGGAAAGCGCTCGATCCGATCGACGAACGCCCCGACCGGTTTGCGGAGCAAGATCAAGGTCAAGACCGTCAGCGCCATCGTCACTACGAACGAGACGTAGCCGCCGCGCGAGAACGCGCCGTGTTGGGCTATCTCCTTGGGGGTGAAATGTGCGCCCAATGAGGGATCGGTCGCACTTTGGGGCGGAGTGAAGTCACGTAAGGATGCGGGCGCACGAGACGCGAGCGCCACAACTGCCGCTCCGACGACGGCCGCGACCACGAGCACAGCCGCAACCCTCCACACGCCCGATGCGCTCACCCGAGGAGATTGCCACGAGCCGCCGAGAACCGGTCACGAGGCCCGATCTACCGTCCCCTCTACCCCGCTGCGGTCTGTGTCGGCCTCGCGCGCACGGAAGCGCAGCACGGGGATCAAACCGGCACCAACCAGCGCCTGCAATGGAGGATCGAGGTCGTCGGTTATCTCGACGGTTCCCGTCGGAGGATGGAGCAACGCAGTGACGAGGCAATCGTCACACTGCTCCGTTTGGTACATCTCGCACTGGCTGCACTCGATCCTCATGGCCCCTCCCTCAGGTTGTAAACCCGATCGGTTGGTACCCGATCAGCTTGGTGCCCGATGTTCGAGTGCAACGGTAAGGAAGGTGTGTGACAGCTTTTGGCGGGCCTATCGGATGAGGGCCAAGAGCTGGTCCGAGGTCGCGATCGTGGCCCCCAGGGCCGCCGAGCGCTGCTGAAGCTGGCGATCGTTGGTCGCCACGATCACCGGACTCGCCGGCAATCCCTCGAGCTTGGCTATCAAGTGGTCGTCGGCGATCACGTCCGGGCGGGAGTATTCGATCCGCACCGGGCCTCGGGAGCGCCGCGCGGTCCCGGGTTCCACCTCGGACCCATCGAATATGACGACCGCCTGCGCCTTCTTCATACGCATGAGGGTTGCGATCCCCTCGACGAGCCTGCGGCGGCGATCCGCTAGGTCGGGCACTGCACCGCCCTTCGCCAGCGCAACGTTGTAGCCGTCCACCAGCAATCGAACACCTGGGGTCTCGAGCCATCCGTTGAGCGTTTGGGGATCGTCGTCGAGCCGTCCTTTGGGAGCCTTCAGGGGCTTCCTCGGCCTCGTCTTCGCCTCGTCTGGCGGCGCCTCCTGTCGCTTCACGGTGCGATGCGGCTTCTCGGTCGCCTTGGCCAGATCACTCGTGGTCGAAGCGAGTGCGCGGCGGACTTCTTTCAACTCGCGACGAGCATCCTCGGCCTGCTTGCGTGCTCTTGTCGTATCGCGCTCGGCCTTGCGACGTTCCTTATCTAGCGCGTCCGCCGCAGCAGCCGCGCGCCTTTGCGCGTCGACGACCGAGGCCTGGAGACGACTGATCTCGGCTCTCGCGTCTTCGAGGTCTCTGATCGCAGTCTTCTGATGAGCCTGGGCGGAATCGCGCTCTTCACGCGCTTTTCGTACGTCCTCGCGGGCTTTCTCAGCGCGAAGTCGGTCGCGCTCGGGTTCAGGGGGCCGTGACGGGGCAGATTTCTTCGTGGTGCCGGGCCTATCCACCGGCGCGGTCACCAGCTGCAACTTCTCCGCCCACCCCTCGCCCCGTTCGACCACCAGTCTCAGCGCGTCGTTCTCGTTCCGCCTCAAGGCGGGTTTCGACTTGTCGAGCCACTGTTCGATCAGAGCTCTTTGTGCATCGTCATCGAGCAGAGCCAGCACCGCATCGGCATGCTGTTCCAAGGCTCTGGGTCGGAACTCACGCAACCGTCGAACCGACGTAGGCAGATCGCGTGGTTGAGCTGCGCGCAGATACGCACCGAGCGCCTTCACGAGCACCGGGACGGCTTCGCGAGGCACGTCCATCTAAACAACTCCCAGCGTCTGCAACTCCTCGAATTCGTCGGCGGTGATCCCGATCGAGCCAAGGATCTCAGCAGTGTGTTCGCCAAGGCGAGGAGGCTCGCGCCGCACAAGCGGGCCGTCTTCCCCCGAGATCTTTATCGGGTTGCCCACGTGGTTCCACGGCACTCCCGCAACCGGAGCTTCAACCACCATGTGCCGCTCGTTCACTTGCTCGTCGGCGAACGCTTCCGCGAAGTCGTTCACCGGCGCAACACACGCGTCGACCTCGGCCAGCGTCTCCATCCATTCGGCCCGGGTACGACTCGCGAACAGAGCTTCCAACTCGGCGATCACCTGGTCGCGTCTCTCACCCACAGCGAATCCATCGCCGAGAAGATCGTTGCGATCGAGCGCTCCGCACAATGCAGCCCAGAACTGTGGCTCGAGCGCGCCCACCGCGAGCCACCCGTCGGCCGCCGGATAGACCCGATAGCAGGGGTAGGCGCCGGATAGATGCATCCGTTCTCTGACAGGTGGAGTGCCGGAAGCGAAGAACTCCGCCGCGTGGATCGACAGCCACGAGGTGATGCCGTCTTGCATCGAGATGTCGCAGAAGGAGCCCTCTCCCGTTGCGCGGCACTTGTGAAGAGCCGTCAGTATCGCGATCACGGCGGCCATGCCCCCGCCTGCCAGGTCCCCGATCTGAAGACCGGGTATGGAGGGCCTGTCGTCGCCTCCCATCACCGACAGCGCACCGGCATAGGCCATGTAGTCGACGTCGTGTCCTGCCGTCTTGGCGCGCGGCCCGTCGTGGCCGTATCCAGATATCGCGCAGTAGACGAGACTCGGGTTGACCTCATGCAGCGCGTCCCAGCCGACCCCAAGGCGATCCATCACGCCCGGACGAAAGGACTCGATAACGACGTCGGCGCCGGCTACCAGCTTCACGAAGAGCTCTCGCGCCCGATCGTTCTTAAGGTTCAAGGTGATCGACCGCTTGTTGCGATTGAGAGCTATGTGCGCGCTCGAGAACTCGCCGACCAGAGGAGGGGTCCATCGGATGTAATCGCCCTTGTCAGGCTCCTCAACCTTCACGACGTCTGCGCCGAGATCTGCGAGCAGCAGCGTTGCGTATCCCCCAGGAAGAAGTCGGGTCAGATCGAGGACCAGTAGCCCTTCGAGGGGACCGTCGCTCAAGCGTGCTCGGGGGCGTCGGCGTGCACCTCGTCGACGATCGAGTCCGCCGAACCGCACCAGCGACAGACAACCCGTTCGACGTCGCGGGCGAGAACCTCTTCCTCTTCGATCGAGTCTTCGCCGCCCAAAGAGAAGTGATGGAACGCGCGCACGCGCTTGGTTTCAAAAACATCGAAACGAGTCTTGTTGCCGCACGCTTCGCACCGGTAGGTCGTCATGAGCCTGTTCCCGTCCGGCTCACCGTAAAGACCACGGTGTCGTCCGAAACCTCCCCAAAGCTCTGCGCGGCGGTGAAGATCTTCTCTGCAAGGGCGCTGCCCGAACTCTCGCGCGCGAACCACGAGAACGACGCTGCGATGCGAGCCCGCCCGTAGAGCTCCGTCCCCGCGCGAGCCTCGGAAAGTCCGTCGGTGAACGTCAAGAGCGTGTCGCCGACTCCAAGAACGATGCTTTCTTGTTCGAAGTGTTGGTCTTCGAAGACGCCCACCAGGCCTCCGGCTGCCTCGACGACCTCGACCTCGGCGGTCTCGGCTCGGTAGACCATGGGGGACGGATGGCCGCCACGAGCCAAGACGACATTTCCGGTCGACGCCTCGAGGACCGCGTAAACGATCGTGGTGAAGCGGTCTTCTTCGAAACTTTGAACGAGTGCGTTGTTCAGGTGGAACAGCACCGACGACGGCGCGGGGTTGCGGGTTGCGAATGCCCTGAGCATGTACTTCGCCATCGCCGTTTGAGCAGCAGCCTCCGCACCCTTCCCCGAGACATCGCCGACGACCAGCGCGTACGTCTGGTCGCTTAATTCGAAGACGTCGTAGAAGTCACCGCCGACATCGGCTTCCCCCGCCGCGGCCTCGTACAGAGCACCGATCTCGATGCCTTCCATCTCGGGCGTCTCCGTGACGAGGAGACCTTTCTGAAGGCTTCGCGCAACCGCACGCTGACGCTCGAATCGGCGCGCGTTCTCGATGGCCATCGCGCCTTGAGCCGCGAGGACCGCGATCGCTTCGATGTCTTCGGCATCTGCCGTAAGGGGGCGAGAAAAGTAAGCGACGATCGCGCCCGCGATCGACCCCGTCTCGGTCGATCTGATGGGAGCCGCGATCGCGGCCGTCGGGCCGTCCGACGGTTCGGAGCTATCGGCGAGATCCGCGATCCAGATCGTCTTGTCCCGCAG
>JAXDJM010000073.1:0-4957 GCA_034665605.1 Actinomycetota bacterium
CACAACGAACGACAACCGGATCACTACGGGATCGATCCCACGGCGATCGGCGAGGCCGGCGGCGACGCCCGCGATGATGCGATTGTTGCGGCTACGTCCGAACGGCCGCGTCGTGCTCGGCCGGCGCTCGACGGTGGGTTCTCGGGAGATCTGCATAGAGGTGGCTCCGGTGGCTCGCGTGAGTCTCCATGGTCGCACCTCGGTCGGCTCTCGGGTATGGGGGTTTCCCCCACAAAGAGCCGAGCAATCTCAGGGATTAACCGGGGTGTTCCCCCATAGCGCCGCTCATGGCCGCCGGACAAGATGACGACATGAGCCAAACAGAAGAGCAACAGAAGGTCGAAGGAACCGCCGTGCGCCGTCTCACCCGCCGGACGGACGACAAGGTTGTGGCCGGAGTTGCCTCGGGCCTGGGTCACTACTTCGGGATAGATCCCGTGTTGTTCCGGATCGGGTTCGTGGTTCTCACGCTCACCGGTGGGGTCGGGTTATTGCTGTACGCGATCGCGTGGATCGTTCTTCCCGAGTCGACCGGCACCACGATCGCGGATCCGCCTCTGCACCGGCTGACCGGACTGCCGAGCTGGATCGGCATCTTGATGCTTGTGGGCGGTGCGGCCTTGCTTGCCAGCCAGGTTGGGCCGTGGCAACCCTCTCTTGTCTGGGGTGTCGTATTGATCGGATTGGGGGTCGTGTTGTTCCGTCGCGAGACTCATCCCGACGGCGGGACCCCCTCTTCGAAACTCGCTGCGCGACCGTCTGCGCCCGGAACCGAAATCGTTGCGACTGGGCGGATGGGCCAGACCGGCGCGGTCCCAGCGGGAGACTCCGCGCCACAGGTAGTGCGAACACCTCGGGAACGATCTCCCCTCGGTTGGTACACGATCGGCGCGGTGCTGGTCACCGTTGGGACCGTCGCCGTCTTCGACCAGTCCGGCGCGATCCACCTGAGGTTTGGTCAATATTTCGCGCTGGCGCTTGCACTCTTAGGGATCGGGCTGCTGATTGGTGCCGTCTTCGGGCGGGCTCGGTTGTTGCTGATCCCAGGGTTGCTCCTGATTCCCCTTGTCTTTCTTTCGAGTCTCATCCGCGTGCCTCTCGTTGGTGGATTCGGCGAGAGGATCTACACGCCGACTTCGATTTCGGAACTCCGGAGCGAATACCACCTAACCGCCGGAGATATGACATTCGACCTTTCGAACATCGATCTCAAGAACCCGGTAGCCATCCACGCGACCTTGGGTGCAGGGCAGATGAAGGTCTACGTTCCGAACCATGTGCAGGTGGTCGCGCGTGGCCGCGTCGGCGGAGGCGACATCTGGATCCTCGGAAAGAGAGCTAGTGGCCTGGGATTGGATGAGTCTCGATCGACCGCGCCGTCCACCACGACGCTGACACTCGATCTGCAGGTGGGCCTCGGCCGGATCTACGTTTACGGACAAGGCGTTGCCGGCAGGGTGGGACACCGAACGAGATGAGCGGAGGATCGAGATGAAAAGACATCCAGTGGATCCATTGGCCCTCGTATTTGGTGCACTCTTCGCCCTGATGGGCGTGACCTTCCTCGTGAGCGATGTGTCCCTGTCGCAATGGCACGCCGACTGGGTAGGACCGGTAGGGATCATCGCCTTGGGCGCTCTTCTTGTTGCCCTGGCGCCGCGCAGCCGCACCGACAAGCCCGTGGATCCGGTCGGGGAGGACCCACCCATCGCTTCGTAGACCTTTGAGGAACGCGACGCGGTGGTCATACTGACCCCGTGGGTGTGCTCGTTTTCCTAGCCATCATCGCCGTTCTCGTCGGAGCTCTTATCTATGGATGGTCGCGAGCGAGCAAACGCCGCGAGGCCCTATTTGCGTGGGCGACTCTTCATGGTTTCGAGTACTCGCGCAGCGATCCGTTCGATCTGTTGAACCTCGGATTCCATCTCTTCTCGATGGGCGATGGTCGCGGGATCGAAAACGTCATGTCGGGGGCATGGCAAGAGCTCCCCGTGAAGGAGGCGGACTACTGGTACTACGACGAGTCGACCGACGGGAAGGGGAATAGAACCCGGACCTATCACCGTTTCTCGGTCGTCATCGCAGAGTTGCAGTGTTTCTTGCCGCAGGTGTCGGTTACGAAAGAGAACCTCATGACGAGGCTTGCCGACCACCTCGGCTTCCAGGACATCAATTTCGAATCCGAGCAGTTCAATAGAGAGTTTCAGATCAAGAGTCGCGACCGGGAGTTCGCGTTCAAGCTGATCGACGCGCGGATGATCCAATGGTTCCTGAGCACGGATGGGCGTTTCGGCTTCGAAACGAACGGCCCCAACGTGTTGGTCTACATGAAGAAGCTAAAAGCCCCCGAGGAGCTGATCCCTCTGTTCGGCACTGCGAAGGAATTTCACGACCGGATCCCTCGTATCGTGTGGTCTGAATACAGCACGCCCGGGCAGCCGGGCAACGAGAGGAGTGCCCAGTGACAGTTCTCTACATAATCATCGGAGTGGTCGTGGTCGTCGGCATCGCGCTGGCGCTCTCATACAACCGCTTCGTTACCCAGAAGAACCTGATCAAGAATTCTTTCGCCAACATCGACACGGAGCTGAGGCGTCGTTACGACCTCATCCCCAACCTTGTCGAGACCGTGAAGGGATACGCGTCACACGAGCGCGAGGTTTTCGAGAACGTCGCTAGAACTCGGTCTGCCGCGGCTTCTGCGACCGGGTCTCCTGGCCAACAGGCGGCTGCCGAGGGTCCCTTCGTTGCAGCTCTTCGGCAGCTGTTCGCGGTGGCCGAGAACTATCCGCAGCTGAAAGCGAATGAGAACTTCCTCGCACTGCAGAGTGAACTTGCCAACACGGAGGACCGGATCCAAAGCGCGCGCCGCTTCTACAACGCGAACGTGCAGGACTTCAACCGGCGCGTTCAGTCCTTCCCATCGAATCTGATCGCTTCTACATTCGGCTTTAAAGAGGCGGAGTTCTTCGAGATCGAGCCGGCCATGCGAGCCCAGCTGGAACAGGCTCCAAAGGTCGATTTCGGGGGGAGCACCGCCGGTCCCGTGGCAACACCACCGCCACCCGAGGCCACGCCACCCTCTACCGGTTCTTAAGCTTTCGGCATCATGTCGATGAAGCAACAGGTCCGACTCACGTCGTATTCGCACGGCGGGGGTTGTGCGTGCAAGCTGGGCATCGCGGAACTGGGCGAGATCCTCGGGTACATGAAGCGAGGAGCGACCGACCCGCGGTTGCTCGTGGGCCTCGACACGCCCGACGACGCAGCGGTCTACGAGGTCTCCGAAGACGTCGCGATCGTTCAAACCGTCGACTTCTTCACACCAATCGTCGACGACGCCTTCGCATGGGGTCGCATAGCCGCGGCGAACGCGTTGTCGGATGTGTACGCGATGGGGGCTCGACCGGTCACCGCTTTGAATCTGGTCGCGTGGCCCCGAGCGTTGGGTTTCGAGCTCTTGGGCGACGTTCTCGCCGGCGGCGCAGCCGCGTGCGAAGAGGCGGGCGCGTCCATCGTCGGCGGTCACTCGATCGACGATCCGGAGCCCAAGTACGGCCTCGCCGTCACGGGTGTCGTGTCGCCGGATGAGGTTGTGCGCGTGGCGGGGGCCGCCGCCGGCTGCGATCTTGTACTGACCAAAGCGCTCGGAACCGGGATCCTTTCGTCGGCTATCAAGGAAGGAAAGGCTTCACCAGAAGATATCGAGGTGGCGGTTGCATCGATGTCCGGGCTCAATCGAGCAGCATCCGAGGCGATGCAGGAAACAGGCGTGCAAGCGGCAACCGACGTCACGGGATTTGGCCTTATCGGACATCTCGTAGACATGTTGCGGCCGGATCTCTCCGCGATGATCGACTTCGATGCACTTCCGATCCTTCCGAATGCATTGGAACTGGTCTCGCAAGGGGTGTTTCCGGGAGGCAGCCAGCGCAACATGGACAACTTGAGGACCCGCGTCACCGCACCGAACCTCAACGAAGCTCAGCTTGCGATGTTGTTCGACGCGCAAACGTCGGGAGGGCTTTTGATCGCCGTTGATCCCGGACGAACCGACGGATTGTTAGATGACCTCAAAGCTTCCGGAGTCGACCACGCGTCGGTCATCGGAAGCCTCGTCGAGGGTGATGGAACGATAAGAGTCGAGGCGTGATCGTGACCGAGACATTCGTTCTCCGTACCGAGCTCGCCCGCGAGATGGTTCAACACTGCGAGGAGGGCAGACCGCAAGAGGCATGCGGGCTTCTCGCAGCACAGGACGGCGAGATCGTCCGAGTCCTCAAGATGACGAATGCGTCCGCCAGTCCCGTCCGCTACTCCTTGGATCCTCAAGAGCAATTCAAGGCTTACAAGTTGATGAGCGATCTTCATCTGGACCTGGCCGGCGTGTTCCATTCGCACACGCACACAGAGGCATACCCGTCTCCGACCGACGTGCGCTTGGCGAGCGAGGACGTGCCTTACGTGATCGTCTCGCTGGCATCCAAGGAAGCGTCGATCCGCGCCTTCCGCATCATCAAAACCAGCTGGACGGACGAGGACGGTGAAATCCGGGAAATGCCCGTGGAGCTCGTCGGTTGACTACCATTGCGGCCGTACATCAAGGGAGGCATGGTGGCAGTCGAGGTTCGGATACCAACTGTATTCAGGCGATTCACCGGCAATAGCCCGGTGGTCGAGGTCGAGCCCGGAACCGTCCTGGGCTTGATCGATCAGCTCGAGCAGCGTTACCCCGGCATCAAGGGACAGCTCCTTGCCGATGACGGCCAGCTCCACCGCTTCGTTAACGTCTACGTCAACGACGAGGATGCTCGCTATCTCGACAAGCTCGAGACGCAGGTGAAAGAAGGCGACACCGTGTCGCTTCTGCCATCGGTCGCCGGCGGCCGGTGAAGTACGACTCGATCCTCGATGCAGTAGGCAATACCCCGCTCGTAAAGATCCCTCGGCTTACTCC
>JAXDJM010000074.1:0-9572 GCA_034665605.1 Actinomycetota bacterium
ACGAAATGACGGTCCCGCAGTCGCAGGTCGTCGTAGTCGATCCGGCCGCTGCGCGATAACAAGTGGAATGCGAACTGCAAGGGCTCCATATGCTGGTAGCGGCGGGTGTTCTCGAAATACGTCTGACTCTGGTGAGCGGCCTCTTGGAAGCGTTCGACGCGGGGCTTGCGCTCCAACTGGTACTCCGTCACGGCGGCCGCGATAGACGACTTGGCTTCGAGCGCGTTGACCAACGCTATCGAATCCTCCATGGCGAGCTTGGTTCCCGAGCCGATCGAAAAATGCGCGGTGTGGGCTGCATCGCCCACCAGGACGATGTTGTCGTGATGCCAGGCTCTGTTCTTCAGAGTCTCGAATCGGATCCACTTCGAGTTGTTAGAGCGCAGCCCATGTCCCCGCAGTTCATTCTCGAAAAGCGATTGGCAATATGAGATCGACTCTGGCTCGGTCGCAACATCGAGCCCAGCCGCTCGCCACGAGGACTCGTCGCACTCGACGATGAACGTGCTCGTCGAGCCGTCGAACGGATAGGCGTGAGCTTGGAAGAAACCGTCGTCGTTCGGGCGAAAAGCGAACGTGAACGAATCGAAGACCCGATCGGTGCCGAACCATATGTAGCGAGAGCTTCCCGACGTGAACCGAGGCCGGAAACGGTCTGCGTGCGCATCACGCATCACGCTTCGTACTCCGTCGGCGGCGACGACCAGATCGCCCTCGACCTCATCGGCAGTGATCTCGCGCTCGTGCTCGATCACAACCCCCAATTCTTCACAGCGCGCGTGCAATAAGGCCAGCAACGCCTTGCGCGAGATGCCCGAGAAGACTTGGCCGCCGCACCGCAGCACTTCGTCGCGATAAGAGATGTCGATCGAATCCCAGATGATGAAGCTGTCGGTGATCTGTGAATACGTCTTGTAGTCGGCCTCACGGAACGACGCCAGGGTCCGGTCGGAAAACACGACACCCCACCCGTAGGTAGCGCCCGGGGGGTTCCGTTCGTAGACGACGATGTCGTCGCCCGGCTTTGTTTTCTTCAACAGCAACGAGAAATAGAGCCCGGCCGGACCGCCCCCGACAACCGTGACTCTCACCTCAGACCTCTGCCAGGGCCGCGGCGAGGAGATCTATCTGCTGCAGGTCCGCAACCGCAGGAAATAACACGAGTTCGTCGCATCCGGCTTCGGCATAACCCCTGACGAACTGAGCGATGGCTTGCGGCGTTGCGAGCATCCCCTGTGCGATCCGCTCGGCGAAAGGCCCGGTGAACGCGTAGTAATCGCGCATGTAAGCGCGGCCGCGTTCGACGGTCTCTTCATCGCCGAGCGCGAAGTAACCCTGCGCCCACAACTGCGGTGAGCCGGCGCGATCGAGCTCACCCCACGCCGTACGCGCGGCATCGGCCGCCCGCGCGAAAGTCCGTGGCGGTCCGCCGCCGTGGATGTAGCCGTCCGCATATCTCGCCATCCTGAGGAAGGACAGGTCGTTACCCCCGCCGACCAGGAGCCGGGGCACATCGGTCAGGCGAGATACTTCGTCCCGCTCCCAGAACAATCGGAGGTCCAAGAGCTGCTCGGTGAGTCGATCGCCCCGACCCGCGGGCGAGATCCCGAGCGCGTTGTAGTCCTCGGTCCGGGCCCCGACCGCGAGCCCGAGCGTCAATCGACCGCCCGAAACGGTGTTGATCGTCGCGGCTTCCTTCGCAAGGACGGCGTTCTTTCGCAAGGGACCGATCACAACCATCGTGACCAGGCCGACTCGAGTAGTGGTTGCCGCGGCTGCGGCCAAGGTCGTCAGCGGGTCGTGGCACTCGTACGCGATGCGATCGACGACGCCGACACTCGAGAAAGGTCCCGCCTCGGCCTGCTGGGCCCACTCGATGAGAAGCGACGCCGGGGTGGAAGGCACTGCGTTGGGCAACCCGATACCGACGTTCAGCTCGGCTCCATCCACTCGACGATCTAGGGCAGCGCCTAAGGTAGTCGACCCATGACGACCTTCAAGGGAAGCCCCGGCGCACCCGGTGCCTGGGAACACTTCCGTTTCGCCGTGAGTGACGGCGTAGCCACGATCACACTCGACCGGCCGGACAAGCTCAACGCCCTCACGTTCGAGATCTATGCCGACCTCCGCGACCTGTTGGCATGGATCCCGGACCAGAAAGAGCTTCGAGCGCTGGTGATCACCGGCTCCGGGCGCGGCTTCTGTTCCGGTGGTGACGTGCACGCCATCATCGGTGAGCTTCTAAAGAGCGATCGCAAGCGGCTGTTGGAGTTCACGCGCATGACAGGGGCGGTCGTGGCCAACATGCGGGCCTGCCCATTGCCGATCATCGCGGCGGTGAACGGCGTCGCCGCGGGTGCCGGCTCGGTGATCGCGCTGGCGTCCGACTTCCGCGTGCTGGCACGGTCTGCATCGTTCGCATTCCTGTTCACGAAGGTGGGTTTGGCTGGCGCCGACATGGGTTCGGCTTACCTCTTGCCGCGCATGATCGGACTCTCGAACGCGACGGAGCTATTGATGTTGGGAGAGACGATCGACGCGAGGACCGCGGACGATCTGGGACTTGCGTACAGGGTGGTTGAAGACTCCGAGCTCGACAGCGTGGCGAATGAACTTGCACGGAATCTCGCCGATGGGCCCGGCCTCGCTTACGCCGCGACGAAACAGCTACTCACGCGAGAGCTCGACATGGCACTTGCGGACGCGATCGAGCTGGAAGCGACGACGCAAGCAGAGTTGATGACCACCTCTGACCACGCCGAGTTCTACCGAGCCTTTAGCGAAGGCCGGAAACCAAAGTGGAGCGGAACGTGACGACCCCGCACGAGATCATCAACCCACCGACCTTGCCGGCGCCGAGCGGTTTCTCCCATGCAGTCGTCGCGGCACAAGGGCGGACGATCTACTTGGGGGGCCAGGCTGCTCACGATGCATCGGGAACGATCGTCGGCTCCACGATCGTGGAGCAGTTCGCACAGGCAGCTGCAAACGTCGTTTCTGCCCTCGACGCTGCGGGGGCCCGACCCGAGCACCTTGTGTCGATGCACATCTACGTAACCGATGTCGCTCTATACCGAGACGTGCTGCCGGATCTTGCGCTCGCCTACCGCGAGCATTTCGGGCGCCATTACCCTGCGATCGCGCTGTTCGAAGTCAGTGGGCTGTTCGACCCGGCCGCGCTCGTCGAGCTGGTTTGCGTCGCCGTGATCGCTTAGCGGTAGAGCTCGCGAGCGATGATCTCGCGCTGGATCTCAGAAGTTCCTTCGTAGATGCGCGTGGCGCGCACGTCACGGTAGAGGTGTTCGAGGAGATGCCCTTTCTCTAGTCCCGATGCCCCGTGGATCTGTAACGCGACATCGATGACCCACTGCGCGTTCTCCGTCGCGAATAGCTTGGCGATGGCCGCCGCTTTCGTAACGCGCTCGCCGGCGTCGTAAGTCGCGGCCGCGTCATAGACGAGCAAGCGCGCAGCCTTGGTCCGGGCTGCGGCCTCGGCCAGCTGGTGACCGACCGCCTGGAAATCGCGCAACGGCTTGCCCATCGATGTTCGCTCGGCGGCATGGGTGGTGGCGGCATCGAGCGCGGCTTGCGCCATACCGACCGCGAACGCGCCGACGCTCGGCCGGAACAGATCCAGTGTCCGCATCGCAACCGAGAACCCACCGTCGATTTCGCCCAGGACGTGATCGTCCGGGACGAGCACGCCGTCCAGTTCGAGAGTGCCTATCGCATGCGGTGCGAGAAGATCGAGAGACTCACCGCTTAAACCCTCGGCATCACCAGGTACGACGAACGCCGTGATGCCGCGTGCGCCGTGGCCGGAGGTGCGGGCGAACAACGAATAAACGTCGGCTTCCGGAGCGTTCGAGATCCACTTCTTGGTGCCGCTCAGCCGGTAGCCGCCCTCGGCTTTCTGTGCGGTCAGGCTCAGGGCAGCCGCATCCGTGCCGGCGTCCGGCTCGGTGAGGGCAAAGCCCGCCACCGCCCGTCCGCGTGCCACCCCGGGGATCCAGCGGGCGCGGAGGTCCGCCGATCCGGCTTGAACGATCGGATAGCTCCCGAGGCCTTGAAGGGCGAACGCCGTCTCGGCCTCGGTCGACCCGCCTGCCAGGCCCTCCCTCAAAAGGCAGAGCGTGACGGCCGACGCCGTGCCATCGGTGGGAAAGATCCGCGGCAGGACGCCCGTTTCACCCAGAGCCTCGATCAGCGGCCGGTTGACCCTGCCGGGCGTGCCGCCGGCCGCGATGGGGGCCAGGTGCTCGGTTGCAAGCGCTCTCGTCTCCTCGACCAAAGCGAGCGCGTCGGCCGGGAGCCACCGAGGAAAGTCGCCGTGACCCATTGCCCGCGACCGTACTCGTAATTAGTTTGGGGTTTCACGTTGATTGCATGAAGGGGAACGGGGTGGCAATGGAGTCGCCGTACTGGAACCCGCGCCACGAGACGATGTCGCGTGACGAGCTCGATGCCTTACAGACGAGAAAGCTCAGAAACCTTGTCGAGTGGGCAACATCCCAAGTCCCGTATCACTCCAAGCGATTGAACGACGCGGGTATCACGACCGAATCGATCAACTCGCTCGACGACCTGAAACGCATCCCCTTCATGACGCGCGACGAGTGGATGCAAGGTCAGCTCGATCATCCGCCTTATGGACCGATCCTCGCGGCCCCCGAAGAAGCCGCGATCCGCTACCACCTGACCTCGGGCACTACCGGCAAGACGCCGATCAGGGTGCTCGATTCGATGAAGGACTGGGAGTGGATCGCCGAGATGTGGTGCTACGGATTCTGGGGCTTCGGCGTCCGACCGCTGGATCGTGTTTTCTTTGCGTTCAGCTACGGCACGTTCGTTGGCTTCTGGGGAGCGCACTACGCGTGCGAAAAGATCGGATGTCTCGTGTTGCCCGGCGGCAATATGACGACCGAGGCGCGGGTCAACCAGATCATGGACATGCAAGCAACGGTCGTGTGCTCGACGCCGACCTACGCGTTGCGCATGGCGCAGGAAGCTCGGGGGATGGGCATCGACCTACCCAACGGCCCGGTGAAGCGGTTGATCCTGTCGGGGGAGCCGGCCGGCTCGATCCCCGCGACCAAGAAACTCATCGAAGAACAGTGGGGGGCACGGGCGGGCGACACCGCGGGGATGACCGAGCTCGGGACGATCATGATGTTCGAGTGCGAGCATCAGCCCGGCGGCGCGCACATCATCGAAGACCACTACATCGAAGAAGTGATCGACCCGGAGTCGGGTGAAGCCGTTTCGTATGGCGAGCCCGGCGAACGAGTCGTTACATCCTTCGGTCGCGGATTCATCCCAGTGCTCCGTTATCGAACGCGCGACCTCGTGCTGAAGGTTCCGGGTTCTTCGTGCGGCTGTGGGCGCACGTTCGACATCTACGAGGGTGGGATCAGGGGCAGAGTCGACGACATGAAGTTGGTGCGCGGGACGAACGTGTACCCCCGGGCGGTCGAGGCGATCGTTCGTGAGTACGACGCGATCGACGAGTTCCAGATCCATCTGTACACGGCGGAGGGGATCCGGGACGAGATCGAGCTATTGGTCGAGGTGCCGGATAAGAGCGTCGACGGCGATCGCCTGTGCGCCGAGCTCGGAAAGACGCTCGCGGAGGCTCACGAAGGACTTCGATTCGACGTCAAGAGAGTGGCCGACGAGTCACTTCCGCGATTCGAGCTCAAAGCGAAACGCGTTCTGGACGAACGCGAGATTGTCGGCGGCCACGGAGAGAGAAAGCAGGCGTGATGCAGAACGCGATCGGACAAGAGTTGAACGCTGCTCAAGAGGAATTGGTGGCTTGCTACGACCGTCTGGCTCACGTGCTGGCGGATCACCGGGACGATCTCGCGCCCTTCGAGCAACGCAACGCTTTGAAAGCTCTTGCCGCGCTGTGGCAGGTAGCGAATGGGCTCGACATGGACCGAGGCCAGGCGTATCACCTGGGAGCCTGATCCGGCCCGGTCTGACAGGTATCTAGACCTGGTGCGCCCGACGCTTACTGTTTGGGCATGAAAGATGACGCTCAACGTCGCGCCGCGGGTCTGGTCGAGGCGGGCCTCGCGCTCGCCTCGGACTTGGACATCGACTCGTTGCTGCAGCGCATCGCAGATCTGGCACGGGATGTCCTCGCCGCCGGTTATGCAGCGGTGGGCGTGATCGGCAGCGACGGCAGCCTGACCCGTTTCGTCTACTCCGGCGTCGACCAAGAGACGGCCGACGCGATCGGCGATCTTCCAAAGGGTGTCGGTGTTCTAGGGGCCCTCATCGAGGAGGGCAGGCCGTTGCGCCTCAAGGACATCGTGGACCACCCGCGGTCTTCGGGGTTCCCCGCGCACCACCCGCCGATGAAGACTTTCCTTGGAGTGCCGATCATCGTCCGGGGCCGGATCTTCGGCCGGCTCTACTTCACGGAAAAGGCGGACGGTGAGGACTTCACCAAGGACGACGAACGCATAGCACTCATGCTTGCGTCCCAAGCGGGGGTAGCGGTCGAGAATGCTCGACTCCTAGAAGAGATCCGCGAGCGATCCGAGGAGCTTGCGATCCTCGAGGAGCGTGACCGCATCGCAAAGGAGCTTCACGACGGGGTCATCCAATCGATCTATTCGGTCGGCCTGTCGCTTCAAGGGGCAACCGGAATGGTCCACAAGGATCCCGACACGGCCTCCAAGAGGATGAATGAGGCGATCACGACGCTCGACGATGTCGTGCGAGACGTGCGCTCGTACATCTTTGCCCTCCAGCCCCACTTGGTCGAGGAACGTGGGTTCAAAGAAGCGATCCAAGAGCTCGCGCGAGATCTCGAGATCAATACTCTCGCCGAGGTGTCGGTGCTGCTGGATGAAGCAGGGCTCGACGCGATCTCCGAGAGCACGCGCGGTGACGTCATCCAGATCGTCAGAGAGATGCTGTCCAATACGGCGCGTCATTCGGGGGCGACGCAGGTCGCCGTTAATTGTGCGTTGGGCGATGGCGAGGTCGTGATCAAAGTCGAAGACAACGGTGTCGGTTTCGACCCCGCCACGGTTGCGCGAGGTAACGGGCTCGACAACATCGAGGACCGAGCCAAGCGATTGGACGGCCGTGTAGAGCTCCTGCCACGCGAGCCCAAGGGAACGGTGCAACTCTTGGCCTTGCCCGAAGCGAAGGAGTAGTTGTGGCAGAGCGCCTTACCGTGATGCTCGTTGACGACCACGAGATAGTCCGGCGCGGCCTCAAGACCCTCCTCGAGGCTGAGGGCGACATCGAGATCGTTGCCGAAGCGGAGAGTGGCCCTCGAGCCGTCGCGCTGGCGAGCTCGAACAAACCAGATGTGATCGTGATGGACGTGCGGATGCCGGACGGTTCGGGCGTCGAGGCGTGCCGGGCCATAAGAGACGAGCGTCCCGATGCCAAAGTCATCATGCTGACATCGTTCTCCGATGACGAGGCGCTCTTCAACTCGATCATGGCGGGGGCTGCCGGCTTCGTCCTCAAGCAGATCAAGGGCCGCGACCTCATCGAGGCGATAAGGGCGGTTGCATCCGGCAAGTCCTTGTTGGACCCAGAAGTGACGAAACGGGTGCTCGAGCGATTGCGGAAGTCGAAGTTCGAAGACAAGGACCCGAAGCTTGCGCGCCTGTCTGCTCAAGAAGAGCGGATCCTCGACATGGTGGGTGAGGGCCTCACGAATAGGGAGATCGCAGAGCGCATCCATCTGTCGGATAAAACGGTCAAGAACTACGTGTCGGCGATCCTGCAGAAGCTCGAAGTCGCCCGTCGGGCCGAGGCCGCGTCCTACGTGGCCCGTGTCCGGGCCGAGAAGCACTCCGAGTCCTAACCAACCTTCTTTTCCGCAGGGCCATGCGGCCCCCCCAAGTGCGGCCGCATGGCTCTCGCGCTCGATGGCCCTAGGGCCGATGCTGAACACAGTTAGTTGTTCGGATGGGAGAAAACGATGCAGACAGCTTCTGAGATACATGACATGAGATTTCCCGCACTGATCGTGGGGGCTGCTTTCGCGGTGGCCGCAGCCTTTGGTGTCGGCGTGGTCACCATGGCGGCCTTCGATAGCCGCCCCATCGTTCAGCAGGCGCCCGGGGGCCAGGGCCAGGCGCTCGCGGCTGCTCCAGCTCCGGGTGGAACGGTTATCAACGGAACCGTGGACGACTTCTCCATACATCTTGATCGCGTAAGTGCTCCCGCCGGCGAGATGACATTTCACATCCAGAACCTCGGCCCGTCCTTCCACGAGTTCGTGATCGAGAGATCGAGCCATGCGGCCGGCAAGATGCCGATCGTGCAAGAAGAGGGCTACATGAGGGCTGCTGAAGACGGACATGGCGACGCGCATGTCGACGAGATCGGCGGCATCAAAGTGGGCGCAACCGGAGACCTGACGACAAATCTGACGGCCGGCCACTACATCATCATCTGCAACCTGCCGCATCACTACATGCAAGGGATGCGGATCGGCTTCACGGTCAAGTAACACGAGGCGCGGTATCCCGACTGCGCGGTAGATCGAGAGAGAAGAGATGTCAATGAAGCGAAACGATGCGTTGATCCCGCTGACGCACGATCATCACCATGCACTCGCGCAAGCCCGGCGACTGGCTCTTGCGTCGGCATCCACAACTGACGAGCGCAAGGACGCGGCGAGCCTGTTCGTAGATTTTTACAGCCGAGACACGCTCGTCCACTTTCGCGAGGAAGAGGAAACCGTCTTTCCTTTGGTGATCGACCGAAAAGAGGCCGAGGCTCCCCTTAAGCGGCTGATGATGGATCACCTGCGCATCCACGGTTGCGTCAGAAGGCTCACGGCCGAGCTTGCGGAAGGGGACGCGCAACCAAACACGATGAAAGTGCTGTCCGAGCTCCTCGAGAAGCACATCAGATTTGAAGAGAAGAGCTTCTTCCCCATGGTGGAGGACCTCGCAAGGTCCGATCTCGTTTCGATCGAGCTCGCGCCGAGGGACAGAACCGTTAGCGGGAGGTGATTCCAGAATGCACGGCAGAAGGATGGAACTGATCGAGCGCAACGCGTGTATCAAATTGATGGAGCGCCATCCCGCGTGCGTGGGGCGCGTCGCTCTATCCGGATCTCAGCCTGCGATCTTCCCTGTGAATTACGCGCTCGACGGAGACAACGTGGTGTTCCGAACCGACCCGGGGACCAAGTTCCATGCAGCCGTCGAGAAGTCCTACGTAGCGTTCGAGGTCGATTGGGTCGAGCCCACGTGGCAGAGCGGGTGGAGCGTCGTGGTTACCGGACAGGCGCACCTCGTGACGGATCCGGACGAGCTGGCTCGCGTGCGTCGGCTTCCTCTCCTTTCGTGGGTCGAGGGAGGCAAGGGGAACTTCGTGAGCATCGATGCGACAAGCGTGTCGGGCCGGTTGCTGACCGATTAGTTACGGAGCAATCCTTGCAGACGCCACAGGACAAGGAGGCGTGGGTCGCCAGGGAATCGAACCCTGAACCTACGGATTAAGAGTTTGAACGGACCACTTTTCTGACCTGCACGCGCAGCCCGAAAACCGCTTGTGACCTGCTCTTTCGATGATCGGTGTTCATC
>JAXDJM010000075.1:0-3215 GCA_034665605.1 Actinomycetota bacterium
GGGCGCACATATCGTCCGGGTACATGACGTTAGAGAGATGACGCGCGTTGTTGCTATGACGCACGGGGTGCTGTCGGCTCGTGATTGATGCGGACGGACGGATCTCGATCCACGGCCTGAAGGTCGAGGGGCGCATCGGCGTAACCGAAGAAGAGCGCGCGGCGGCGCAAACCCTCCTCATCGATATCGACATCCATGCCGACCTCCGCGCCGCCGCGGGGTCAGACGACGTTTCGGACACGATCGACTACGGCTCGGTCGTCGATGAGGTGACCGAGCTCGTCGCGACGTCCCGGTACCGCCTGCTGGAGCGTCTAGGGGCCGAGATAACCGAGCACATCTGCCGCGATCCACGCGTCGCGCGGGTTACGGTTGTTGTGGGTAAACAGTCACCGCCGGTCCAAGGGGTGATCGACGAGATATCGGTCGGCGTGACTCGCACAAACGGGGAGCTTGGTCGGTGAAGGTTGCATACATCGGTATCGGGTCCAACGTCGGCGATAGGACGGCATTCGTTCGCCGGGCCGTGGGTGAGCTTGCCTCACATCCAGCCATCGAGGTCGAGGCAACCTCGAGCCTTTACGAGACATCCCCGATAGGGGGACCACCCCAACGCTCGTTCATCAATGTCGTCGTCCGGATAGCAACCGATCTCGATGCCAGGAACCTTCTCGAGTCCTGCCAGTCGGTCGAGCGTCGACTGGGGAGAGAACCCAGCGAGATCCGGTGGGGGCCACGCGTCGTAGACCTGGACATCTTGCTGTACGACCAGGACAAGATCGGGGAGACGGATCTTGAGGTGCCGCACCCACGGATGCGCGAGCGCCGATTCGTCCTGATCCCATTACTCGAGATCGATCCCGATGTCACCGATCCATGGGGGACCCCGCTGCGCGATTCGCTTGACGAAGCCGAGGGAGACGTAGAGCTGATCGAGCCGTTCTAACGCTCGACACCGCGAGCGGATGCGCCTCTTTAACGAGTGGCGCGTTCGCCGGAAATACGTAGTTTCGTATCCCCGAGCGCCACGTATCGTGGATATCTGTTGGCTCAACTAATCCACAAGCTATCCATCAAGACATCGATCCTCATAACGATCGCCGTGATCGCGGCCGGGGTGCCGCTGGCGATGGCTCCTGCCCGCGGCGCGGCCCGTGTAGTGACCTACGTTCATGGAACCAGAGCGCCGATTACCGTCGACCGCATCGCTGACGCTCCGGTGGACCGAGATCCGGCTGTAGCAGCGCGTGACGAGCTTGCTCGATCTCGATCGCTCTACCACGTCGCAGTTTCCGACCTCCACGTTCTGAGCACGGTTTCCTTCGGAGACCTGACGACTGTTCACTTCGAGCAGACGTTCAAGGGACTGCCGGTGTTCGGTGCTCGCTACCTCATTCACCTTCGTCACGACGCCAATGGTTATCGGGCCATCTCGTCGACGGGCCGGTACTACACACGACTGTCGACTTCGGTGACGCCGAGAATCTCGAAAGGTGCGGCCGAGAAGATAGCGGCGCTGACTCAGCGACCGATGGTTACCGACCGCGCCACGACCCACGGTCTTGTTGTGATGCCCGAGGGAAGGGGTGTCCTCGCGTACCGCGTGTCTTTGGTTGGGACTCGTTTCGGTCATGTTGCGAGACGTGACGTCTATGTTGGGGCGCGATCGGGCGGAGTGATCTTGTCGTACGACACTCTCGAGAGTGCTTCTCCCGTTGCCGGCTCGGGCACGGCAGCACATGGAGAGACCGTGCCGCTCAATCTCGTTGCTAAAGGCACCAACTTCGAGATGCGAGACCAAACGAAGAGCAGCTTCGACCCGGCAACGGGCAGCGGGCAGATCGACACCTACGATCTACAAGGGAGCGGGCTCTACATACCCGCAGCCGGCAAGATCGTCACCTCGACGAGCACGGTCATGCCGGCCTCCGCAACCAACAGCGGCGCCGTCGACGCGCATTTCAACGCGGGACTGGTTTACGACTACTACCAGCGACTCGTGGGTCTCGTCAGAAATTCTTGGGGTGGGGTGCCCGCGTGGGATTCGCTTGACGGAAATGGCATGTCGATCAAGCTATTGGTCAATGCGAGCGACCGCGGTCGTAAGCCTCTTTTCAATGCCTTCTGGGACGGGCACGAGATGGTCTTTGGAAATCCCGATCCGACACATCTATATCCGCTGTCGGCGGCCCTCGACGTTGTGGGTCACGAATTGACTCACGGGATAACGCAGAACACCGCGGATCTCATCTATATGAACGAGTCGGGCGCGATGAACGAGGCGTACTCGGACTATTTCGGTAATGCCATCCAAGACAACTACACCGGCATCGACCTGAACCAGCCTTCCGCGAGCTATTTCGGCGAAACCCTTTGCAAACAACCGCCACCGCCCACGTCGGAGTGGTCTTGTCCGCTCCGCGATGTGGCCGACGGTCGCACAACGAGCGACTACGCGCGGCTCCTCGAGGACGTGGATCTCGGTGGCGTTCACGTCAACTCGACGATCTACTCGGGCGCGCTATGGGATATCCGCAAGTCGCTTTTTGCGAGCGAGGGGCCTGCGGGGGCCGATCGAGCGGATGAATACGTCTATACGACCCTCACGCAATTCGAGCTTCCGACGGACTCTTTCTTCGACGGGCGCGTGCGGCTGCTACAGGCGCAGCAAACACTCAACGCTCAAGACCCGACGGCGTTCCCCGCGTCCGATCGCCAAGTGATCCTCGATGCTTTCTCATCTGCCGGGATCACATCGACCTGGGAGAACGACGCGTCGCTCGATTCGACGCCGCTGGTGCAAGGCATCATTCCCGGGCAGGTCCAGCTCGCACCTCCGCAGGTCTCGGGCAGGCACTTCGTCGCCGCAGTTGCGCGGGACTCGAGCCATCCTGCATCGATCGTTTTCGGACACTCGAACGGTGTGGGATCTGTGTCTCGCTTGCGCAAGCAAGGACGGGGTCTCGACGACGAGACGCCCGACATCTCCGGTCAGAAGATCGTTTATGCCGAAGGATTCGCAACTCTGCGGGGAGTGGACTACGACATACTCGAACATCGCATCGGCGGGCGGACGAAGACGATCGCAGCCGGGCCGGATATCCAGTGGTTCCCATCCCTAGACGGCCGGCTGGTCGCGTGGGAGGACATCCGGCACTCGAGTGATATCTACGCCCGTCGGCTGCGTCATCCTCAATTCCTCGTTGCCGGAGGAC
>JAXDJM010000076.1:0-4846 GCA_034665605.1 Actinomycetota bacterium
AGGCGAGCGCGCTACCGGAGGGTGTCACCTTCGCCACGAACGTGTCTACGACTCCGTTGAAGGTGAGGTCGGGGCCGACGGTCACGGGAAAAGTCGCCGCGGTCGAGTCCGTGTAGCCGGTGACGTAGGCGGCGCCGGACGAGTCGACGGCGATCCCGTTGCCCTCGTCGATGCCGGATCCGCCGATGTAGCCGGCATAGGCGAGCGCGCTACCGGAGGGTGTCACCTTCGCCACGAACGTGTCTACGACTCCGTTGAAGGTGAGGTCGGGGCCGACGGTCACGGGAAAAGTCGCAGCGGTCGAGTCCGTGTAGCCGGTGACGTAGGCCGCCCCGGACGAGTCGACGGCGATACAGTAGCCCTAATCGATGCCCGACCCGCCGATGTAACCGGCGTAGTCGAGCGCACTGCCATCCGGCGTCACTTTCACTACGAACGCGTCGTTGCTTCCGCTCAGAGTTGGTTCGGCTCCACCGGACTCCGGAAAAGTCGCTGCCGTCGATTCCGTGTAGCCGGTGACATAGGCAGCCCCGGACGAGTCAACGGCGATACTGGCGCCGAAATCGATGCCCGCCCCCCCGATGTAGCCGGCGTAGATGACGACCTCGGGGTCGATCACCAACGTGCGAGCAGCCTCGTAGGCGCCGAGCTTGAACCCGTAGCTCTGCCCGACAGTATCGAAGCCCGCAGGCACTTCGACGCGAGCGCCGCCATGGCGTTGATACGCGATCGGTGCCTTCTCGGTAAAGCTCCCGATGGGCGTCGTGACCTTAAGGGCCCCCCTCGCGGTTTGCTGCACGCGGCGCGCATAGCGATAGGACAGCGCGATCGCTTTGGGATCTGCGCCGGGATGGACGATCAGGTCGTACTTCAACGCCTGCCCCGTGCCCGAGTAAACGAGATCGATCCCCGGCCACACGTTCGGATAGGTGATCCGTTGGAAGGTCGGAAGCCCCGTGTGCCAGTCGGCTCGAGGACCTTTGAAGTAGCTGACGGTCATCCTGTCGCGTCGTGTTGCGACCGGCCGTACGGGGTTGGCAAGGAAAGCGTGATCGATCACCCATCTCTTCGTGCCGGCGTTCTTCGAGGGGTCGGACATCCCGGCCCCCGAGAGCGACATGCGCAGACCACGATCGGTGAAATAGAGAGAGGTGTCTCCTCCCTGGATGTAGTAGCGCACGCGGGGGTCCAACTGTCCCTGGTTCTCGACGAACGCGAGGTCTGCGCCGGCGGTCTTGTCAGCGACCTTTTGAGCATCACCCGAGTGCGGAGCGCTCATGCCCATCGGATTCGCGAACGGTTCGGTGCTCTTCGCGGCACCTACGACACGATCCGTGACACTCCTACTAGACGACACCGGCGCGGCCGCAATCGCCGCAGGAGCAACGGAGAACGCGATCAGAATCGAGATCAAGCTCGCGCCAAAGACCTTCTTCCGAGCAACGCGGTTCTTGTTACGCGACCGCGTTTCGAAAGAGGTTGTCCGCGGCTCAGCCACCGTCGTGGCCATATGGCATAAGCCTTGAGCGCTGCGTGCTCATGAGTACCCCTTCAGACTGAAGGGGTAGGCAAGTCTTTAAGCCGATTCGGCTCACTCGCCCCTGCAGAATCGATACCAGCTATCTCTTCGATTAGACGCCCTGCTTGCCCGTCTTCACATACGCAATGGAAGCAACAGGCGGTTCTGCATACGACCAAGTGAGGCGACGGCTTCTGGGTCCAACACACCACCCTCGGCATCAGCAGAGGTCCTAAGAATCGTCTCCGGATAACTCCAGCGCTTTGTGGCGGATCGATTCCGGAAACGGCTTCGCCTTGCGCGAAGTGGCGTCGAGGTGCACGGCAGTTAACTCACACGTTGCCACCCGCTCGTTCGTAGCGTCGTCGTACATCTCGTGCACCCACCGGAGTTTGCGTGCCCCTGCCTCGACGATTCTCGACCGGACGCTGATCACATCGCCGGCTCTCAATTCCCGCAGGTAATCGAGCGCTTGATGGACGCCCGCCATCACGGCTCCCTCGCGCGCCATGTAATCGCGGGTGATCCCACAAGAAGCGAACACTTGCCACGTCGCCTCATCGAACTTAGCGACGTAAGACGCCACGTTCATATGGCCCATGTGGTCGCATTCGCGCGGATAGACGACGCCCTTGTACGTAACACCCAACTTCGCTGCTCCTGACTCTTCCATCGGGACCCGGCCTACCATGCCGGACACTCGGCTCGACGAGCCGCCTAAGGTGAGGGCCGTGGGGCGAAGACGGAAAAGTTCGTGCCATAGCAACGCACCTCGTAGTACGGGTCCAGGTCGGGATCGTTGTATCCATGGATCACGAGAGTCCCGCGCGTGCGCCGCACCAGCTTCGCTCGAGCACGGCTGATAGAGAAACGGACTTGCGAAATCGCCCACTTTGTATTCAGCCTGTTTTGAGCGTCTGCCTGCAATAGGACAAGGTCTCCGTCGAGGCACGCGGCGCCGTTGCCGCGCCGCGAGATCCCCCCGAAATCGATCACCAGCGGCGAGCCCTGATATCTGAGAGGGGCAATCGAGTCGTCGATCCCTACGAACAGATTCATTCCGGCCCACGGCGCTCCATGACTCGTGTAGTCGCGTACCTTCACCCACCAATCCGCATCCCCGTCCTGATCCACGTCGGTGGCGGCGATGACGCGCGGATACGACGTGACGTTTCCGGCGTGGAGCGGTCGATCGACGAGCACCCTTTGTCCGGTAACCAGCCGTATGCGCCACGACTTCGGGAGATCATCGCTTCCCGTTTGCGCGTACACGTAGAGACGCTGGTCGCCGGCTGCTATCGATGTAACGCAACCGGCATCGGCAGGCACTCTTGAGTCGGACGAAGGCCCACAGCGCCCACCATTGACGAAAGTCGGTGCGGGGGCGACCGCACTCAGGGAACTTTTATGCGGAGCTTCAGAGCGTGCACATGAGACCAGAGCCATCAGGATCGAGAACGCTGCTATGCACCGTCGGTGAGCCCGGGAATCCCGGTGACGTCGAGAGAGCAAGCCGTCTGATCCCATAAGGCACAGTAGTGGGACCCACCCGGATTGGCTAACCTTCCGGCGATGACCGTTATCGAAGTCGACCGCCTAACGAAACGATTCCGTGGTCAGGTCGCGGTTGACGACCTGAGTTTCGCGGTCGCTCCGGGGTCCATCACGGGCTTGCTCGGCCCGAACGGCGCGGGCAAGACGACAACATTGCGAACGTTGCTCGGGCTCGTGAACGCGACGTCCGGCTCTGCGTTGATCGAAGGAAGGCCGTATCGCGATCTCGAGAAGCCGCTTGCAGCGGTCGGCGCGGTACTCGAGAACTCGGGGTTCTACCCGGGTCGCACCGGGCGTGACAACCTGCGCGTGGTGGCGCGTTCGGTAGGCGCGCCGGAGAGCCGCGTGGACGAGTTGCTTGAGCGTGTGGACCTGACCGAAGCGCGCAACAAGCGCTACCTCGCGTACTCCCTGGGGATGAGGCAACGCCTTGCACTCGCGGCCGCGTTGCTCCCCGCACCGCGCATCCTGATCCTCGACGAGCCTGCCAACGGTCTCGATCCGCAGGGGATCCGGTGGTTACGGGAGCTGCTCCGCTCGTTCGCGTCAGACGGTGGGACCGTGCTGATCTCGAGTCACGTGCTCGCCGAGATATCGCAGACGGTCGAAGACGTCATCGTTCTTAGCCGGGGCCGCCTGCTCGCGCAAGCTCCCCTAGAGGAATTGCTGGCGGGCCCGGCCGCTGCGATAAAGATCCGCACGAAGGATGCACGCTCGTTCGTCGAGCTATTGAGTGCAAACGGGATCAGGGCCGAAGTCGGCACCGACGAGCGCGTGACGGTGTTCGACACTGTTGCCGAGACTGTTGGAGACCTGGCCGCCGCTCACGCCGTCCCGATCTACGAGATGGCCGCCGAAGGTGTGGCGAGCCTCGAAGACGTGTTCCTCAAACTTACCGGGGAGCTGCCGCCACAGCCCCCACCGATCTGGCCCCCACCGAATGTTTCATCCAAGGATTCGTGATGATCGCGTTGGTGCGACTCGAGTTGTTCAAGTTCCGAACGACGCGCATGGCAATGTGGTTCTTCATCGCATCACTCGGGCTGGCTGCGATCGGTGTCTTGTCGACGATCGCGTCTTCTTCAAACCTCCCCCTTTCCGATCTTCACACCGAGCAAGGCATGCGGTCTCTCTTCACGGCCGGAGTTCCCGGCGCGGTCGTCGTCATCTTGGGCATCATCGGGATAAGCGGCGAATACCGGAACGCGACGATCACAGCGACGCTCCTCGCCACGCCGCAACGATGGCGCGTAGTGGTGGCGAAGATGATTGCGTACGCGATCGTGGGGATGGCTTTCGCGGTCGGAGCGTCGGCCGTAACCCTTGCGGTCGCCCTGCCTGCACTTGCGATCAAGGGACTTCCGTTGTTGCTGTCGGGTTTGGACCTCGTCAAACTGTTGGGGCGCAGCTTCCTTGCGTCCGCATTCGCCGGTGCGTATGGAGTAGGGATCGGGGCCACGATCAAGAATCAGGTCGTCGCGATTGTCGTCGCGTTATTAAGCGGCATCCCCGAGGCGATCCTCGCAAACCTCCTTCCGAAGGTGGGCCGCTTCCTGCCCACGAACGCAGCAACGATCCTGTCCGGTCGGCCAGCCGCTTTCGAGCTCGCGCTGTGGGTGGCGATCCTTGTAGAGCTCGGCTACGTCGTCGTGCTAAACACCTTAGGAATCTGGCTCACCGAGCACAGAGACATCACGTAACTCTCTTAGAACGGGCGCCACTCCGGTGAAGATTCTTCGGCTTTGCTATTCGTCAACCGGCGCAGATCTGATC
>JAXDJM010000077.1:0-6968 GCA_034665605.1 Actinomycetota bacterium
TCCTCTTCTCGATTCTCTATACGCGGGCGCCCTTCGGATGACGCGCAACCCGGCCGATGCCGAAGACTTGGTTCAAGAAACGATGCTGCGCGCGTATCGAAGCTTCGATCGGTTCGAGGCCGGGACCAATCTCAAAGCGTGGTTGTTCCGCATCATGACGAACGCGTACATCAACACGTATCGCAAACGTCAGCGTGAGCCACAGAAGGTGTCGCAGGATGAGCTTGGCGATTTCGATCTGTACCGCGAGCTCAAGGATCACGATCCCAGATGGGAGGTCACTCCCGAGAAGATCGTGCTCGACTCGCTTGTGGATACCGACATCATCGAGGCGATCGATGACCTTCCCGAGCAGTTCAGGCTCGCCGTGGTGCTCTCCGACATCGAGGGATTCTCGTACGCGGAGATGGCGGAGATCATGGACGTCCCGATGGGGACCGTGATGTCCCGTCTGCATAGGGGAAGAAAGGCTCTCCAGAAGAGGTTATGGGAGGTAGCACGAGACCGGGGGATCGTGAAGGGAGCACCCAAGTGATGTCGGGAGTAGCCTTGTTATCAGGACTATCGGGGGGATGTTGATGGTCTCGACGGGGGCATGAAGTACCACTGTCGCGAGACGCTCGCTCGCGCCTACCTATACCTCGACGGCGAGTTGCTCTCCGAGCACGAACGCCACGAGATCTGGGTCCACCTGGAAGAGTGCAAGCCCTGCTTCGACCGCGTCGGCCTGGACCAGGAGGTCACTGAGATCGTCGCTCGCCTCAAAGGCACCCACAGATGCCCGGATGCGCTCCGCTCACGGGTAAGCGAGCTCCTCAAAGGGCTCTGATCTAGCTCTCAAAAGGGCTCTGATCTAGCTCTCACCGCTCCATTTTTCAGCCGATCGACCCTTCAAGAAGCGGTCGAACCTGTCGATACGTCTAAGGCAGACACACACGACTAACAGGACAGGTTGAAGATGGCCACGTTTGACGATCTAGACGACGGACCTTTCATCCGGACGGCAGAAGCTGCCCGGATCCTGCGCGTCTCGCCCAAGACGATCTCTCGCTGGGCGAAAGAGGGCAAGCTCCCTCACGTCGTGACGCTGGGGGGCCACCGCAGGTTCCCGCACGCGGCGATCGTCGAGATCGCGCGCCGGCTCGAAAGCATCTAGCCCCCCCTGAGGGGCCCGCCACCGACAACAACTAGGTCTGTAGCAATCCGAGCCCCGATAGATTTTCAGGAAGCCTGAGAGTAAGCTTCGGCCCCTTGCACCTCCGGCCGGGCAGGCCGGGCGAGAGAAAGATGCGGCTCCCAGGATGGCGCGAACCAATCTCCACGAGCTTGCGACTCGATTGCTCGATGAACTCCAGGCTTCTGCTGTCGACGGGGTCTTCGAGGGCAAGTTGCGTGAGGTCTCGGCCCGGGCAGGACTGAACTCAGTTCGCAGCGCCGACGCGGTGAAGCTTCTCGAGGAGCTAGGACGAATCGAGGTGCTCCAGCGAGGGCGCCGGGGCCGGGACACGATGATCGCCTTGCGCTCCGGCGAGCCGGTGACGTTGGCAGACGCTCAGACGATGCTCGGGTCGCGAGCGACCAAGAAATCCCCCCGGCTCAATTACGAGGATCTTGGCCGAGCGGTCATCGACCGGCTGCTCGAATTGGGCCGAGACGACGGGCTGCGAGCGGCTCAGGTAGAGGCGTTCGCATCGGAGGCCAGGCAGCACGGCGAGAGAGTTGCCGAGCTCGAGGCCGCCCTCGAAACGGCCGCACAGAGAGAGACCGAACTTCGAATCGAACTTCGCGCCGCCCAAGAAACCCTGCAACGGGCCGAGGAGAACCTCCGCCGCACCATGGGATCGCCCAAATCATCCGACGCTCCCAAGCCCGTTGCCGACGACGACGCACAAGCCGTTTTGGACATCCTTAGGTCCGGGCGGGTTTGAGCTCCGAAACTCCGGTGGTCGTCTACGAGACGGCCGGCTCTACCGCTCGGATCACGATCAACCGACCAGACCGTCGAAACGCGATCAATCCCGAAGTCGTTCGTGGACTGGCATCGTCGCTCGAACGCGCCGAGCAAGACGAAACGGTTTCGGTCGCGGTGATCACCGGCGCGGGAGACAAAGCATTCTGCGCGGGCGGGGATCTCGAAGGCATGAGCACTGAGGGTCGCGTCCGGCAACACCTCGAAAGGGCCGACGTCGGCGGTCTGTTCGAAGCGATGCGGGCCTCGCGATTGCCGATCATCGCTCGAGTGAACGGGCACGCGCTGGCGGGTGGCTTCGGCCTGATGCTCGCGTGCGATCTCGTCGTGGCTGCTGAGGGAGCCGATGTTGGAACGCCCGAGATCGACATCGGTCTGTGGCCGTTCATGATCACGGCGCTGATCCAACGTGACGTTCCGCGCAAAGTTGCTTTGGAGATGATGCTCACCGGAAAGCGCATGCCCGTCGCAGAGGCGCATCGCTGGGGATTCGTGAACCGCGTCGTGGAGGCCACCGACCTCGATGGCGAGGTCGATGCGCTTGCGAAAGACCTTTCATCCAAGAGCCCATTGATCGTGCAGCTCGGCAAGAAGTCGTTCTACGAGGCGGAAGACATGGCCGTCGGCCAGGCACTCGATTATCTGTCGGGGATGTTGACCGTGTGCTTGGAGTCAGAGGACACGATCGAGGGCGTGACGGCGTTCCTGCAGAAACGCTCGCCCCAATGGCGCTCCCGCTAAAGGGTGTTCTGACGGCCCGGGGTAGCCTTCGTTCGACGAGGCCCGGGAAGACATCGGCGCGTGGCGCCGGCGAAGGGCCCTAGGAACGGTGAACATGTCGGAAGCGACCGAGGACGCGCGGCAGGTCACGTATACGTACGACGGTCCCGATATGCGCGAAGCGGCGGCCGAGCTTTCAGAGAAGAAAGAGAAGTACCTCGGCATGGGGGGTGCCGAGCGGGTCGAGCGCCAGCACTCACAGAACAAGCTGACCGTTCGCGAGCGTTTGGATCTCCTATTCGACGAAGGCTCGTTCCTCGAGTACGGCCTTCTGTCCCACCATCAATCGCAATCGCCCCAGATGCAGGGGAAGTTCACGCCCGCAGATGGGGTCGTAACCGGGGTCGGCCGAGTGGACGGTCGAAATGTCGCCGTGATCGCGTACGACTTCACTGTGATGGCCGGTTCGATGGGCATGATCACCGAACTGAAAGCGACGCGGATCCGTGAGCTCGCGTTGCGCGATCGCATTCCGCTGGTGTGGTTGATCGATTCCGCGGGTGCTCGGATCCAAGAAGCGACCGGATCCATGTTTGCCCGCACGGGAGACCTATTCCGTGAGCAAGTCATCATGTCGGGTGTCGTTCCGCAGGTCGCCGCGATGATGGGGCCGGGCGCCGCGGGTACCGCATACATCCCTGGCCTTGCCGACTTCGTCCCAATGGTCAAGGGCAATTCCAACATGGCGCTTGCGGGACCGCATCTCGTCAAGGCCGCCGTCGGCGAGGATGTTTCGGCCGAAGACATGGGCGGCTCGAAGATCCACACGAAGTTCTCCGGAGTTGCCGACCTCGAAGTTGCCGACGATCCCACGTGTATCGAGACGGTTCGCAAGTACCTGTCGTTCTTCCCGTCGTCGAATCTCGAAGAGCCACCCGTCTTGGATACGACCGATCCGATCGACCGCCGGTGCGAGGATCTGTACGACGTCGTCCCCGCGAACCCGCGACGTGCATACGACGTCCATCAAGTGATCGCGTCGATCGCAGACGACGGCGATTTCTTTCCGATGAAGCCAGATTGGGCCAAGAATGTGGTGACGGGACTAGCGCGGTTCGGGGGCCGGGCCGTGGGCATCGTGGCGAATCAACCGAAGTTTCTCGGGGGAGCGCTCGATGTCAACAGCGCCGACAAAGCCGCGCGTTTCGTGTGGCTGTGCGATGCGTTCAATATCCCGCTGTTGTTCTTGATGGACTGCCCGGGTTTCTTGGTCGGGAGTGCCGTCGAGAAGCAAGGCATCATCCGCCACGGGGCGAAGATGTTGTTCGCCGTGGCCGAAGCGACCGTCCCCAAACTTACGGTCGTGATGCGAAAGGGCTACGGCGCCGGCTACTACGTGATGAACGGGCGTGCGTACGAGCCAGACCTCATCGTCGGCTGGCCTACCGCAGAGATCTCAGTCATGGGCCCGGAGGGCGCGGTGAATATCATCTTCCGCAAGCAGATCGAAGCAGCTCCCGAGGAAGAGCGCGACCAGATGCGGAACGACATGGTGTCGATGATCCGAGATCAGATCTCGCCTTACATCGCGGCAGGTTGGTCCTTCATCGACGACGTTATCGATCCGGCCGACACTCGGACGACGATCGTTCGAGCGCTTCGTTCTGCTTCTCGTAAGAAGGTCGAGCGGCCGTGGCGGAAACACGGCGTGTTACCCGTCTGATGGACAAAGGATTCGTAACGACCAACGGCATCCGCGTCTTCTACGCCTCTGAAGGCGAAGGTCCGCTCGTTCTGTTGTGCCACGGCTTTCCAGAAGCATGGTTCTCATGGCGTCATCAACTGAAACCGGTGGCGGACGCCGGATTCCGCGCAGTGGCGATCGACCTTCCCGGTTACGGGTTGTCGGACAAGCCCGACGTTGCTTACGACGTCATCTGGCTGTGTGACTGTCTGGCGGGAGTCGTAGAAGGCCTCGGTTACGAGCGCGCAGTGATGGTGGGCCACGACTGGGGAGGACTGTTGGTGTGGCCTTTCGCCCGCTTGCACCCCGATAAGACCGCGGCGGTCATCGGCCTCAACACACCGGATCTGCCTCGTTATCCGATCCCACCCACCGAGTTGTTCGCGCAGATGGGGGACACGTTCCAATACATCTTGAACTTTCAAGAGCGAGGCGCTATGGAGGCTCGGTTCGAGAGCGATCCCAAACAGTTTTTGACACTGTTCTATCTCGGCGCCGCAGTGAAGAAAGAAGTATTCGGGGACGACGTCGTCAACAGGTATCTGGAGTACTTCGCGCCACGGGGCGCTCTCACCCCGCCCCTCGAGTACTACCGGAACATGGACCGCAGCTGGCAGCTGACAGAGCACATCGCCGACGTGAAGGTCGAAGTCCCGGCCCTCATGATCTCGGCGGCCGGCGACCCCGTACTGACCCCCGCGATGACCGACGGCATGGAAGAGCGGGTGCTCGACCTCGAACGCGTGGTCATCGACGACTGTGGCCATTGGACGCAGCAGGAGCAGCCCGAAGCAACTACCGAACACATCGTCGGGTTCCTCGAAGGCCTCCGATGACGTCTCACGAAGCATCTGTGAGCGCGGACGAGTGCATCATCACGTGCGCGATCAGCGGTGTCGCCGCGAGCCGCGACCAATGCCCCGCGATCCCTTATACGCCTGAGGACTACGCGTCCGAGGCCCGGCGCGCCCGCGATGCAGGCGCGTCCGTGGTCCACATACACGCTCGCTACCCCGACGGTTCACCGAGCTACCGGATCGAGGAGTATCTGTCGATCACGCAAGCGATCCTCGCCGAGGCTCCCGATCTCGTGATCAATTACTCGACCGGCGCTATCGGGGTTGCGATGGAAGAGCGGGTGCGCCACATCACGGCCCTCAAGCCCGAACTAGGCGCGCTGAACATGGGATCCATGAACTATGCGAAGTACTCGAAGAAACGGAAGTCGCTCATCTTTGACTTCGTGTTCGCCAATCCGTTCTCCGACATCATGTTTCTGCTCGAGCGAATGAACGCCGCTGGGGTAAAAGCCGAGTGCGAGTGTTTCGACACCGGCCACATCGGCAATGTCGCGCCGCTTATCGACATGGGCCTGCTTGAGCTCCCCGTTCAGTACTCGCTCATCATGGGCGTGCTGGGCGGCGCCCCGCCTAATCCACTGACGCTCGCTCATATGGCTTCTCTTTTGCCCACCCCCAACTCGTGGGAAGTCATCGGCATCGGCCGGGATCAGTGGCGACTGGTGTCGGCCGCCGCTTCGTTGGGCGGAAACGTTCGGGTCGGGCTCGAAGACAACTTCTATCTGCCGAACGGCGAGATGGCATCGTCCAACGGCGACCTGATCGCTGCCGCGGCGGGTCTCGTCGAGGGAAGTGGGCGCAAGGTCGCCGAGCCTGCGACCGCCAGACGGCTCCTTTCGCTTCCCGCCGAGCCGGACCGGTCGGCGCTTCAAGCGGAGACCGCGCGTTCATGAGTGAAGAAGTGATCGCCGAGATGGTTGCGAACGTGTGGAAGGTGCTCGTATCTACCGGCGACGCAGTCTCTGCCGGCGACACGATCTGCATCCTGGAATCGATGAAGATGGAGATCCCGGTCGACGCGACCGAAGACGGAACCGTCTCGGAGCTGAACGTTGTCGAAGGAGGCGTCGTCCAAGAAGGCGATGTCATTGCGGTAATCGAGTGATGGCTTGCTTGTCCTCGTAGAACGCTCGGCGAACATAGCGACGCTCACCCTCAATAGACCCGACGCTCGAAATGCGTTGTCTACAGAGTTGTGCGACGCGATCCTCGATGGTCTGGCGACGATCGAGGCCGATCGAGAGGTTCGCGTGGTGGTCGTCCGAGGTGCCGGCAAGACGTTCTGTGCGGGCGCGGACCTTGCGGCGGTTTCCGGCCCCCACGCAGCCGATTTCCTCGTTTCTTTCGAACGGATGTTGGAGGGGGTCGCCCGCTTTCGGTTGCCGACGATCGCAGTCATCCATGGTGCCGCGCTGGGTGGCGGCTTCCAGCTGGCCACCGTGTGCGACTTCCGCCTCGCCGCATCGGACGCAGTCATTGGGATCCCGTCGTCGACTCTGGGGATCCTCGTCAATCTCGAGAACGTCCAGCGTCTTGTCGGCCTGGGCGGAGCGGCCATCAAAACCTCTTTGGCCGTCGCCGCTCCGCATAGGCCGACAAGACGCTGGACGTTCTCGAGATTGACGAGGATCCCAAGAGTCGACGACGGGATCCCGATGGTTGCGTCCGCTGTGGC
>JAXDJM010000078.1:0-3555 GCA_034665605.1 Actinomycetota bacterium
GTCCAAGGACGCATCGATCCGCTACGCGGAGGGCCGCGGCGCAAAGCTCATCGTTCGCTCGCTACAAGAAGAGCACGGTTACTCGGTCCCCGAAATGGCGACACTCATCAACAGAGTCGCTTGCTCCGGGTGCGGGCTGAGCAAACGCTACGAATTCAACCGCGCCGCGCTCGAAGAGGGGTTCGACACGCTGGTCACCGGCCACAATCTGGACGACGAGGTCGCGACGCTGTTCTCGAACGTGCTGCGTTGGAACGTCGACATGTTGGGACGCCAATCGCCGGTTCTCCAGGAGCGGTTGATATCCGAAACGGACGCTCGGGGTCGCCTCGTCAAGAAAGTGAAGCCCCTCGTGCGCGTTTCCGAGCGCGAGACGGCCGCTTACGCGGTGCTCAAAGGCATCGACTACGTGATCGAAGAGTGTCCAATGGTCGAAGGCAACACCCTCAACCGGTACAAAGACGCGATCACCCTCTTGGAAGAAGCGTCGCCCGGGACGAAGCAGCAGATGTACTTCGGGTTCTTGGAGCGCGCTGCTGCTCGCTTCCGTGACGAAGGCGAAGGCGCGGTCGAGCTTGCCGGTTGCACCCGATGCGGTGCCCCGACCGTCCGATACCCCAACTCTGAACCGGTGTGCTCTTTCTGCCGAACCAAGGGTCTCGCTCTTAAACGTAAGAGCGAGCCATCGCGGCCCCGCCGGGCACGGCGACCGTGACCTCACGCGGTTCGTTTAAAGCCGGCGAACGAGTTCTATTGATCGACGGGCGGGGGCGCAGGTACCTCGTCACGCTGGGAACCGGCCGCGAGTTCCATTCGCATGTCGGTATAACGCGACACGACGACATCATCGGACGCGATGAGGGCGCCCTTGTCGAAACAACGGCAGGAACGCACATGCAGGTCTTCCGTCCGACCCTGCAGGACTACGTCCTCAAGATGAAACGTGGAGCACAGGTCGTCTACCCGAAAGACATCGGGCTGATCATGGTCTACGCGGACATCTTCCCAGGCGCTACCGTCGTCGAGGCAGGCACGGGCTCCGGCTCGCTAACACTCGCCCTCGCGCGCGCGGTCGGTGATGCCGGACGCGTCATCTCGTTCGAGGTACGTCTCGATCACCACGAGCAAGCGGTGAGCAATATCGAGGCTTGGTACGAATCCTTGGGCGAGAAGCCCGAGAGTCTCGAGCTCCGCGTCGCCGACATCTTCGAAGCCGAGGACCTTCCAAGCATCGATAGGTTGATCCTCGACCTACCCGAACCATGGAGGGCCGTCGCGACCGTCGACCGCTTCCTCTCCCCGGGCGGGATCATCTGCGCGTATCTCCCAACGATCCCTCAGGTGTCGCAAACGGTAGAGGCGCTCCGAATGGCCCGATACGCTCAGATCACGACTTTGGAAGGGCTCGTTCGAACGTGGAACGTCGAGGGGCAATCGGTGCGCCCCGATCATCGGATGGTGGCCCACACCGGGTTCTTGATCACGGCCCGAAAGACCGTTTCCGACTGACTGCACAACCTTTTTGGATGCGGTTCGTTCGACAGGGCAGGGAGTAGGATTCCCGCCCTAGGAGGTGGTCGAAGTCCCGGACGGCGAGCTCGAGCGCAGGATCACTGCATACGACCGCGAGGTCCAGGACCTTCAAGGTCAGCTCAAGCTTGTTCAGGACGAGCTGGCCCTCACTAAGCGCAAGCTCGAGGCCGCGCCCCGCCGGATCCACGAGCTCGAGAAGCGTCTCGCGCAGACGGCGGCCGAGCTGGCCGACGCGCACTCCAACGGCGACAAGCTGGCCTCCACGCTCAGAGAGGCACGCGAGCAACTGCTGGCTCTCAAAGAGCAGGTCGAGAAACTGTCCCAACCTCCGGCGAGCTATGCCGTCTTCCTCGAGAAGTTCGACGATGGGACTCTCGACGTCTTCGTCAACAGTCGCAAGATGCGCGTGAACGCCTCGCCGGAAGTCGACCTCTCGACTGTCACCCGCGGTCAAGAGGTCATCCTGAACGAGGCCATGAACGTGGTCGATACGTGCGACTTCGAGATCCAGGGCGAAGTCGTGACTCTCAAGGAAGTCATGGACGACGGCCGGCGCGCCCTGGTGATCGGGCGCACCGACGAAGAACGCGTGGTCGAGCTGGCAGGGCCGATCCTCGACGCCCGCCTAAGGGCAGGCGACAGCTTGTTGCTCGAGCCGAAGTCGGGCCACGTTCTCGAGAAGCTCCCCAAGCCCGAAGTCGAAGAGCTCGTCCTGGAAGAGGTTCCCGACATCAGCTACGAGGACATCGGTGGGCTTGCCGGTCAGCTCGAAGAGATCCGGGATGCGGTCGAGCTTCCGTTCCTACATGCGGACCTGTTCAGAGAGCACGAGCTCGAGCCGCCGAAGGGGGTGCTTCTCTACGGTCCACCGGGATGTGGGAAGACACTCGTGGCTAAAGCCGTTGCCAATTCGCTGGCGAAGAAGGTTGCAGCCAAGCTCGGCCGCGACGACCGGCGTTCTTACTTCTTGAACATCAAGGGACCGGAGCTGCTCAACAAATACGTCGGCGAAACCGAGCGCCAGATCCGGCTCATCTTCCAGCGCGCGAAGGAGAAGTCCGAAGAGGGCGTTCCCATCATCGTGTTCTTCGACGAGATGGAGTCCCTCTTTCGCACGCGCGGCTCGGGCATATCCAGTGACATGGAAGCGACGATCGTTCCTCAGCTGCTCGCCGAGATCGACG
Source organism: Actinomycetota bacterium (assembly GCA_034665605.1). Lineage (GTDB taxonomy): Bacteria > Actinomycetota > CADDZG01 > CADDZG01 > WHSQ01 > JALZGD01. Next base: position 2,718 of record JAXDJM010000078.1, read on the forward strand.
GTGTCGAGACATTGAAGAACGTCATCGTTATCGGGGCATCGAACAGGGAAGACCTGATCGACCCCGCGATCCTGCGACCAGGCCGGCTCGACGTGAAGATCAAGATCGAGCGTCCGGACGCCGAGTCCGCATGTGACATCTTCGCGAAGTATCTGACGCCGAACCTTCCGCTTGCGAAAGAAGAAGTTGCGCGTCACGGCTCTGCGGAGAAAGCCGTCAAGGCAATCATCGGGGTAACCGTCGAGAAGATGTACTCGGAAGACGACGACAACCGCTTCCTCGAAGTCACTTACGCCAACGGGGACAAGGAAACCTTGTTCTTCAAGGACTTCTCATCGGGCGCGATGATCGAGAACATCGTTCGGCGCGCCAAGAAGCTCGCCATCAAGCGAGCGATCGCAGGCAAGGAGCGTGGCGTCAACACGGACGACATGCTGAGAGCCATCCAGCAGGAGTACCGCGAGAACGAGGATCTTCCCAACACCACCAATCCCGACGACTGGGCGAAGATCTCTGGCAAGAAGGGCGAGCGCATCGTTTACATCCGTACGCTCGTCGGCGAGCACAAAGAGGACGCCGGCCGCCAGGTTCAAAGCGTCCAGACCGGCCAGTACCTCTAGCCTTCGTCGCGGTCTCGTCCACGTTTGACGCCCTAGGCGTCGTAGATTGACGTCATGGCGATCCCCAAGATCTGCGGCATCGAGACCGAGTACGGAATCTCGGCTCGCGGTTCGGGCGAATTCAACCCGATCCTGACCTCGTCCCTTCTGATCAACGCGTACGCGACCCCTGCCTTCAGGCGGGTCAAGTGGGACTACGAAGAGGAGAACCCCCTACG
>JAXDJM010000079.1:0-4559 GCA_034665605.1 Actinomycetota bacterium
AGCGAGGTCCGCGAGGACGCCGATGCTCGCAGGGAGCCCCTGCCAGCGAGCCGGCTCCGGGCGCCTTCGTCTGCGCTCGCCTTATCGGTTAGCCGATGTTTGCGAGGGCGCGCGTCAGGCCGTACAGCAGCGCGAGGCCCGCTGCCGCGGCTACTGCTACCCACGGCGAGTCGTGTTCCCGCGCTTCCGGCAGAAGGTCCGACGACGCGATGTAGATGAAGAAGCCAGAGAAGAAGGCAAGGATCCACGGGATCACGCTGGCCGGTATATGAGCGAGCAGAACGACTAGGACGCCCAGCATCGGCGTGCATGCATCCACCAGCAGCCAGCGCATCGCACGTTTGGTCGGGTTGTCGTGCGCGAGCACGACGGTCACCGTGTTGAGTCCGTCGGAGAAGTCGTGGGCCAGGATCGCGATGGCTACGACGATGCCTACCTCGGTGCTCGTCTTGAACGCAACCCCGATCGCGACGCCGTCCAGGAAGCTATGGAACGACAGGCCCGCGGCCCCCACTATCCCCAACTCTTGCAGATGCGCGTGTCCATGTTGGTGCTCGTGCTCTCGTCCTGCATGTAAGCGCGTCAGCCGCTCCAGCACGAAGAAGCTCATGAACCCGGCGACCACGACGAGCATCGCGTTGGAGATGGATATCGACGCTGCTTGGACCCGATCGATCATCTCGGGCATGACATCGAAGAAGACGACCCCGAGAACCGCCCCCGAGCTGAACCCGAGGAGCAGATGCATACGGTCGCGGAACTTCACGGCTGCGAGCCCACCCAGTGAGGTGGAGAAGAACGTCAGGGCCGCAACGAGGATGCTGTCCATCGGCCGTCACACTACGCAAACGCGTCAAATGGACATCCGGTTCGAGATGCTGCCGGGGAGGCTGAGCCTTCAGTTACTTCTTTACGGTGAAGGCGTGAGCGACTTGCGTGTAGCCGTCTTCTTGAAGAGTCAAGCACGGTGACTCGGCGTCGTTCTTCCACGCGAACGCTTCGAGATCGGCGATACCTGCCGGCGTATAGGGCATCAGCTTGATCGGGACCGTTACCTCGCCGTTGGCATCGGTCACGCCGTAGCCGGGCAAGAAGACGGCACCCACTCGGACACCGACACCGACGTTGACACCTTCGGCGGGGACGGAAGTGGGCGGATCCACGGGGATCCCGTTCCCCGTGGGGTCCTCATGCGCCGGACGAGTAACCACTGCTTTGACCTTTGCTACCTGTCCGATCTTGTAGCTCTTGGCCATCGGCTTTGCGGTCACGTAGAACGTCTGAACCTGAACGATGTCGAAGTTGCTGTTTGCAAGATGTCGTCCGACCCATGCGCGGCACGGGATGGTTGATGCAGAGCTCGATGCGGGCGCGGCGAGCAAAGTGCTGAGCACGGCAGCCGCGGCTAGAACGGCCCCCGCTCGCCTTGCGCCTCGCAACTTCATCCGCATCGCTATATCCCCAGTGTCGTGTAGCGGTAAGGCACCGCTAGTGCATGTGCATGTTGCCCATGTCGAAGAGGTCCATCGGGTCCTTCGGCATGTTCTCGATCGGCAAGATCAGTCGAGTCTTTGCGTCCTGCCAGTCGATCGTGAAGAACGGACAGTTCGTGTCTCCGTCGGGCCCACATGCGTACGGCTTCGGGATGGACCACTCGTTGATCTCGGTCTGGATGTTGATGCCGATCATGTGGCCCTTCTTGAACGTCCAGTCGGTCGACTTCATGGGTACCGTCATCTCTTGGTTCTGCTCGAGCTTGAACGGTGCCGCTTGCTTCGAAAGTCCATCGCGATAGCGCGAGTCCAGCCACCCACGAGTTACGCCAACGAGCCCATTGGGGTCGGTCATGACCATCTGCCCGGCAACATCCTGATGCGTCGACGGGTCCATCTCGAGCAGCGAAGGCGTGATCGTGACCCACTGACGGGTCGCCGGGAACTGGATCTGCAACTTGGGTGCACCGAACATGTGGACGTCTTTCTTGAACATCGGCGCCTCGAACCAGAACCAGTCGTGGTTATTGCGCGCGTGGTGCGCTGCATGTGACTCGGTATTGACGTTCGACGATGGGAACTGAGCGACGTCCGATGGCATACCGGGCATGCCCTTCATCGGCTTGGTCGGCAGTAACTGCCACTGATAGGCGCCGGCGTTGGTGAGCGGTACCTCTTGGGCGTAGAGCACGAGGTTCTTCGTCTTGGGCCAGTTGCCCGCGTACCAACCCTGCGGGCCGTCGTAATTGCTGGTCTGGCTGTGAACCTGCGGCGCGCTCTGAACGCCGTTGTTGATGCCCATCAGGTAGTGGTCGAACCACGAGTGGACGAACTTGTTGTAGTCGCCGCCCGGAACCCCGTGGCCGGAGAACGCGTTGCCCATGTAGAGCTTCTTGTCGGGTGAGTTGTGGATCGCGTTGAACATGTCGATCGACTGCTGCTGCTTGACGTTCCAGTCGCCCCAGTTCGCAGAGATAAGAACAGGGATGTTGATCTTGTTTGCCTCGTGGATGTAGTCGCGCTCCATCCAGAACTTGCCGTAGTCGGGAGTCTGGCTGTAGCCCTCCTGCGTATGCGCAACCTGATCGCACGGACGGATGCGCTCCTGCACGCGCGTTTGCCAGTCCGGGCTCTGCACGTCTACCGGCGGGGGAAGGGCAAGCCCGAAGTCGAACGCGAGCGGCGTGTCGACACCTTCGTCTGCGGGAGCGCCCGCGCCCTCGCGCGGGACCTCGTTGTTGTCCAAGTAGCGGATGCCGCCGGAGAACGCGTAGTCGTACCAGCGGTCGATGGCAGCTTCGGGAACGATCGTGGTGAGGTGCGGTGGTTGCGTGACCGCGGTCGCCCACTGCGTGGTGCCGTCGTACGAACCGCCGAGCATGCCGACCTTGCCGTCGGACCACTTCTGCTTTGCGATGAACTCGACGACGTCGTTGCCGGTGACTTCCTCGGCCTTGCCGCCGTAATCGAAACAACCGCCCGAGTTGCCGGTACCGACAACGTCGGCGTAGGCACGGGCGTAACCCTGCGGCACCCACGAGCTCGAGTCGCCGTTGCGCCCGAGGATCGAGTAGGGCGAGTACGTGAGGATCGTCGGAGCTTTAACGAGCTTGTTCGCGTTGGACGGGTCGACCGGGCGGTCGACCTCGAGGTAGATGTGGCCGTACTTCGTCGGGATCGAATAAGACACCGTTTGCGTGCCGTAGCTCTTGTTGCCTTTCGGGGGAGCAGCCGAAGCCAGTTGGGCGAGGACGCTTGAAAGCATCAGCGCGCTGAGAACGGCTGCCAGTCTCCAGTGACGTCGCATCCGGTGTTCCTCCCGTGAGTTCCGTTTGGGTCTTTGTTCTCTAGGCCGAGCGGGGGAACGAGCAACGGTTCCCCGCTCCCTCACCTGCATGTTTCGCCCCTACCGAGGGAACTCCTGCGGGGCCTTCCCGGGTCGATCTACCGGACGCGGACCTTCGCCGATTTCGCTTTCTCGCAGGTCACGTGTCCCCGGTCGTCAGAGGGTGAGAGCGCGAAATACCGTCCCGGCCGAACCTGAGGTAGGAACGCCCTCCACTTGCCGTGACGGTCTGTAACGGTCGAGGCGACACGCTTCGGTGGGGAGCTTGCCCTTTTGACGTACACGATCCGCTGCCTAGTGCAGGCCTTGTCGGTCGAGATAAGGGTTCCTGTGAATTCCTTTTTGGCCTTCTTGTACTCGATGGACAAGGCCGACCGCTGGCCCCCACCGCCGCCACCACCCCCGCTGGAAGAAGGTGACGGAGAGGGCGAGGTCGAGGTGCTGGTCGAAGGGCTGGCGCTGGGGGCCAGGAGCGGCGTCCCCGTAGCGACGATCGATCCGTTCGTTCCGACCGCCACGGCGGACTTCAGATCCGGACGGGCCACAGAAGACAGCGGCATGAGGACGAGGTCGGAAGACGTCTGCTGGCACGGATCGGAAGCTGTGCAGACGAATACTTTCTCCCAACTGGTGCCGGTATTCGAGCCAAGCAAGACGGTGCCGTTGTCTCCCACGGCATACGCCCCGGTCTCGGTGGCGACCACTCCGTTGAGGTTGTCGGTGGTGGGGGAGCTCTGGACCTTCCACGCGGTTTGGGGGTTACTCGACGCATCCGGCGCTTTGAGAACCACCCCTCCCTGACCTACCGCGAACCCCAGGCTGGTTGTGAACGACACGTCTTGCAGTGTGGCCTTGACCCGATCGCCCGACTGCGCCGTGCATGGCGTCGTGGGGTCATTGCTCGTGCATGCGTACTGAGGAGTCCAAGAAACTCCGTTGGGCGAGGTGAGGATCGTCCCATCGGACCCGACGGTCGTCATTCGACTGGAACTGACGATGTCGATCGCCCGCAGGGAAGAGGAGCTGGCCTCGGCGGGGGTTGGGACGGTCGAAATGACACCGTTCGCTTCTCGAATGATGGTCCCCGAATCACCAACGGCTATGAACGAGTCGGAGGCGGTTGAGTCGACGTCCCGGAGATTCGCCGTCACCCGATCCGGCGAGGAGCCGGTGCACCCTGTCCCGACCGTCGCTTGGCACGCAAATAGCTCGGCCCATTC
>JAXDJM010000080.1:0-11695 GCA_034665605.1 Actinomycetota bacterium
GTGCAGTACCGCAGAACCTGGACCATGGCGAACAAGGGAACGTAGGCGGCCCCCACGCGTAGCAAAAAGGTAACGAACTCCACGTCCTTGTCGGCGAACACATCTGCAAGGGGCCGGGCCCAGATCTCGATGCCGGCGAAGACGATCGCCGAAGAGATCGTTGCTCCCCACAGTCCAACGCGCACCGCACCGCGTACCGCGCCGTGGTCTTGTCGCGCGCGCGCTCGCGCAATGAAACGCATGGACGCGAAGTTGAATCCGCCGAGACCGAGTTGCGACAGGTCGTTCAGGATCTGCGACACCTTGCGGTAGACCCCATAACCCGCGGCCCCCAGGAACCGCACGGCGATCGCGACAAAGAAGAAAGCAAAACCACGCTGCGACAGCTGGCCCGCGATCTGTATGCCGCCGCCCTTGGCTATCGTCCGGACGTCGGCTTGCGCCTCTTTCGATAGAGGCTGGTCCTCGAGGATGTCCTCCGGTGAACCGCCTAGCTGGTCTTCGGAGTCCGCCACGGCAACAGCGGAGCATCGGCGGCTCCGGCAACCGCGACGCCCAGCAATAGAGAGACGATCAACGTGTACACCGGTTCAACATAGAGACTGAGGATGACGTCGTGAGCGGCCACCATGATCACGGCCGTGGTCGCGAGCGTCGCAAACATCCTCTCCTTGCCGACGAATGTTCGAGCGGCCGCGCGCGCGAACAAGAATGCCGTCACGTAAAGCGCAAGGATCATGAGAGCGCCCGGGATCCCCGTTCTGAAGAAGTAGTTGAGGTACGTGGAGTGCGTTCCCGAGCGCGGTACGTACCGGCCGCCTTCGTGCGTGGTTCCACTGGGGGTGCGCGGCCGCTCGGTGCCGAACCCGGTGATCAGATATTTCCCGTGAAGCGCTCCGAGAGTCTGGGTGTAGAGACTCTGACGCGTGTTGATGCTCGCGCCCCCGCCCGCGCGGCCACTCAAAGGATCGACGTGATACTTCAAGAGGAAGGTTCCGGTCAGCACAAGTGCTGCGATCAAGGGGGCCGCGGCGAACCACAGCTTCTGTCTTTTCGTCAGCAACCCGTCGACGAATACGTAGATAACACCGATCGCGATCGCTACCCATGCACCTCTGGCCAACGAGAACCCGGCTCCGAACAAGCACGCGGCGACACCGATCCGAGCCAGCCATCTGCGCCGGTCGTCCGACCACCACAAGAAGAACGCGAATGGGAGCACTGCAACGCACACACCCGCATAAGTGAGCGCGTTGCGCGGGAATGAGCGCATGCGCGGCACCGTGTTCGCAGGAGCCAATCCAACGTTGTTGTACGGCAGCTGCACGCCGGCTGCAGCCAGTTGGTGGCTATAAGGAAGTGCAGAGCCTTGGAACCGAACCACCAGTTGGTTCTCGAAGGCCTGGAATTTCGGCTGAAAGACCAGGTAGGGCGGCAAACCCTGCGCCTTTTGGGCCACCCTGTCGAGCTTTCGTTTGAGCTCCAGCGAACCGGCTTTCACCGAGCGCGCGTACTTGATCATGCCTACGTCGTTGGGAAACGCGTCCACCCCGTATGCCGCTTCGACACGCTTGCGTACCTCGCCGTTCTGCAGCCCCTGCAGGTTGATGCCGATCCACTGCATGAACACCGCTGCCGACAGCACCACGATGAATGCCACGAGCCCGGCGGCAAGATCGGTCCGGTCTTCGAGGCTACGGACCTGATCGACCACCGCGATCATCACGCCGCTGGCGAGGATCTGTATGCCGAGCAGGAGCAGGAAGTGTTTGAAGTCGAGCGACGTGATGACTGCAACGCCTAACCCGGTCCACACGATGAGACCGATCGGGAGAGCCAACCATCTGCCGCCTCTGGGCATCCGCTTCTCGCGCAGCAATAGATACGCGAAGCGGGCGACAACGCCGAGCCATCCGATCAGAACGATGAACGGCTGCATGTCGACGAGCCATCCCAAGACACCCATGAACAACGGGGAAACGACCGCATAGGGCATCGGCAGCACGAGCGCCACTGCCACCGTTGCGACCGCGAACGCCCATAGAGCGATCACGCCACCCTGGAGTGTCGTCGACGCGAGACAGCCGATCCCCACGACAGCGGCTCCGACGGCTACGAACCACAAAAGACGCGCCGAAGATCGCGGACGACCACTTGGGAGCCGGTCGAGGACCGCGACCGCAGCGCTCATGGTTCCGACGGCGCCGGGATATCGGCGTTAGCGCTCAGACGCGGACGTACGAAGCGATAGATGACGAGGGCCCCGATCGCGGCGAGTGCCCACGACGTGAATGCAAGAGAAGCCGACAGCGGCGAGCGCGCGATGGCAAGCACGGCGATACCGGCTAGACACAGAGCCGCAGCCGAGAGCGCCGGCACCATGCCCAGGGCTTCTGCAACAGACCCACCAGGAAACAACCACCGGAACGCGATCAAACCGGGCAGCAGAAGGAACAGGAGTCCGATGACGACTCGCACAACATGCACGGGGCCTGAACCCGGTGGCTCCCCCAAGTTCGCAGACTGAAACGAGCCCGATGACGAAACATCGGCGGTCCCGTCCTGCAGAACGATGACGCCGGCCGGCGCGGTCTTGCTGCCGTCGAAATAGGCAGTATTCGCGCCGCTCCCGTTGAACACGTCGGCCAGGACGGTGACCACGTCGGAGCGTGGAAGCGGGCCCGAGCCGCCGGGAAGCTCGCTAGCGCTCCTGACTCCTGCATCCGCGTCGGTGAGGAACGCCTTCGTAAGCTTGTCGTAGGTCGGCTCGCCGTGGAGTGTGGGCTGATCCGACAAGAAATTGTCGAGTGACCCGAGATACAGATACGTCTGGTCGAGACGATCCGCGGGCACTCCATATCTGGACGTGTTCCCGGTCAACTTCGTGAAGCCGTAGATCTGGAACTCGGGTGACACCTCCTCGTCCGCCACGAAAACGATGGGCTTGCGAGCATCCTGTGAGCTGAGGTAGCCGCGCAACGAGTCGAGGTCCGCGCGCTCTGCCGCCGACAACCACCCACCGGACGCGTTGGCCCACCCGGAAACGTCGAATCCCTCTGCGAAGTTCGAACCGATCGCCGCGGCCAGCGCGACGAGGCCCACTATCGCGATAACGGCAAGGCCCCCGGAGCGCGCGCGATCGATGAAGAAACGCGCGGCAAAGTAGATACCGAGAGCCGGTAGCAGAACCCACGCAAGCGTCGTGTTGAAGAACCGGTAATACGGATACGTGAGGCCGGCCAGGAAGCCGAACAGTCCGGCCAATGGCGCGAGCCACAGGATCGAGATGCGCGCGACCTCGTTATCGATGGCTCGTCGTCCGGCGGCGAGCAAACCGATCGCGCCGATCGCGAACAGAGGTCCGTTGATCGCCGGACGCATCGCGTGCACCCACAGGTTCATCCGGTCCAAGAAGAAGCTGCTGCCGTACGGAGGCGCCAGCGCCGCTTCGCCCAGTGACTCCTTCACACCCCAGATACCAACCTTCCAGAACGCGTACATCAGCACTATGACGACGAATCCGACGATCAACATCGGACCGTCCTCGGCCCACGCCGCGCGCAGATCGAAGCGGCGATAGACGAACTTCGCGGCCGCCATCAAGAACAGAACGGCGATAAAGATGACGAGTGTCGTCGGATGGGTGAAGCTTGCTGCAAGCAAAAGAGTGCCGAAGCCGATCCGCGCCGGCCACGAGTCGCGCGTTCCCTCGATCAACCACAAAGCGGCCGCCAAGAAGAACAGGCACAGCACGTTGTCCAGGTAGCCGACGAACGGCGGAGTCAGTAACAAGCTCGCCGAGCCGAAGGCGACGGCATGGAATACCAGCGGGTCGCGGAACTGTCGATAAGCGAACCCGGCGAGCAGCAGGGCGGTTACAACGGGGATGCCGACCACCAGGAAGCTCGGCGCCTGCAGCGACCCGACTCCGGCGATCCTGCGGATCAATCCCATCAGAACGATCGACGACACCCGGTAACCACCCGAGAAGATGTTGAAGGGGCCCGTGATGCGCAGAAGCGCTGCCGGTTTCAAGGAAAGCAGGGCGTCGGTACGCCACGTGTAATAAGCGGGGTCCTTGGTCGGGGCAACGCGGCCCGCGTTCGCGAAGAACGTCCACCCGTAGGTAAGGAAAAGGATCGCAGCGGTCGTTAGGAACGCTAGTGGATGCCCCAGCGCGCGCTGGATCCTCCCCGGATCGACTCGGGCGCGCGGGGACGATGATGGGTCAGTCATGGGGCGCCCGATTGTAGTTGGGTCAACCCGCCCCGCACGAGATGTCGGGCAGGAGGTGCGACGGGATCGCCATCTGAAGGATCCTGTCGTTCGGCCCGTACCGTCCCGCCCCCGTGAGCGCCACGGATGATGACTGAGCGTTGTCCCTCAACCGGTAGTTGTAAAGCCACCGTGCGACTTCGGCTTCGGTCACTCCTGCGGCCCGCATCGCATCGTCGTCCAGAAACACCTGTGTCGGCCACACCGCTTGGGTGATGTGGCCGAAGTGAGCATCGATGTCGGCCGCGATCACCTTGGGTGCGATCCCGTAAGAATCGATATCCGATGCATCCGGTTGCGTTCCGTGGTCGGCGGTAACCACCATCACCCACTTCCCATGCCCGACATCTCGATTGAGGAACGAGATGAGTTTTGGCAGCTGCCGGTCGACGGCAACCATCGAGTCGCGTACCTCCGGCGCAGCCATGTTGTAGTAGTGCGCGTTCCGGTCGATCTGTTTGTAGTTCGTGAACATCATGTCCGTGATCTTGTCTTGGCCGTAATGCTCACTCTTGATCACGCGTTCTATGCCGCGGGTCTGATAATCCGTGAACCCCGGAGCCTCTTCGATCCGGTCGCGAGCGTTCAGGATCGCGTTGTCCCGCCAGGCTCCGTCGATCTTCCCGTCGGCTGCATCGGTCTTGCGCAAGTCGTTCGCCAACCCGGGTGTCGACACGAGGGCCGGAGGAAGCTTGTAGTGATCGGGATTCGTGATCCAGTCATTCGTGATGCGATCGAGCCACGCCGCGTCGTCTTTGTCTCCGCCGGGGCGCTCGGCCCCCTGCCCGATCATCCCGAGGTGCCACGGCTCGTACCCGATCATGCCGATCTTGGCCTGGTTGTTGTTGGCTTCGTCCCACCGTTCCGCGAGCGTCGGAACCTTCAAGAACCTCGACGACTCGCCGTTCAAGAACGCGTCCGCCGTCTGGCCGTTCTCGTCGAGGACGGGCACGTCCGTGATCCCGTGTGTCCACGGAAAAACTCCCGTTCCCAGGGTGGTGTGAATGGCCGGTGTCACCGAGGGAGACGATCCGTCGGTCGCGTCCGTGAAGGTCACCCCCTTCTGCATCACGGCGGCAAGGTTCGGCCACGCGCTCCTGCCCCAGTGGTTCAAGACGTCCCAGCCTCCTCCGTCCCACACAACCGTCACGATCAAACGCGGTATGGCTTGCGTCAGAGACTTCCCGCTCGACCGTGCCACTTCAGGCATCGGATGACCGTCGTTCGTTTGCAGCGAGCCGTGCAACAGCGTTGCGAGGGTCGGCGCAACGTCGGCCATCGTGACCGGGCGGGCAACGTCGCCCGTCTTCGGGATGATCCCCGGCCCGTAGAACACGATCGGGATGTGTTGCAGGTAATCCCACGGTCCCGAATGGCTCCACCCCCCCGCCCCCGTAGCCATATATGCGGGCGTGCGCGGCAGGATCGATATCTGTCCCGAGCGAAGTCCGTAATAGCCGCGCTGGATCCGCTCCAGCCACGGGCGCGGCAACGAGCACGCTTGTGCCTGGAACGACGGCACCGGGCCGAGGTGGTAGTGGTCGTAGACATCGGTTGCCATAGCAACGAGCGAAACTGCAACGATTACTGCAACGAGGACCTGAGCGGTCCTCCGGATCGGATCGCGCGTGAACTCTGTGCGAACCCGCCCGATCACGCGACCGGCGCTGGGTGTGACTCGGTGAGCAAGCCCGCGCTTTTGAACCACGAACCAAGCAGAGCCATGCCCAGAACGAACACCACACCCATCCCCGTCAAGAGGATCCCGCTCGAGTCCGTGCTCCACAGGATCTTCATCGCGCCGGCCGCGATCACCCACGCGAGGTTGTAGCTGATGTCGTAGAGCGAGAACGCACGGCCCCTGAAGTCGTCGCCGAGCGACTCCTGCACCATCGTGTCGAGCGAGATCTTGCCGAGGAAGAAACCAAGCCCCAGAAAGAACGTGAGGGCCGCGAGAGCGGCATTGGCCACACCGGCATTGTCGGTGAACGAGCCCAACACGGCGACCATGACACCGGCCGTGAGCGCCGCGCCGAGCACCAGGCGAGCAGTAGTCCTAACGCGAGCGGTCAGTCGGTCGGCAAGAAGGAAACCGAGAACCGCGCCGAGCGCGCCGGCACCGCCCGTCAGTAGAACGATCTTCACGTTGTTGTCGGCGAGCAGATCTCTCGCAATGAACCCGACACCGACGATCGTGAAGCTCCACAACAGCCTCAGCCAGAAGTAGGTGGTGATGGAGGCCGCAGCTTTGGGGGTGCGCGCTACCTCTTGAACCCCCCGGCCGATGTTGGCAAGCACACGTCGTACCTCTTCACGCAGAGGACGGCCCGATGGCGCGCCGCCGAGTCCCCTAGCAGCCAGCGCGAACAATGCTCCGCCCGCATAGACGAACGCTCCGACGATCACGATCGGCGAGGCACTCACGAACTTCGCGGCAACGAACGCGGCCCCGGCCCCCGCGAGCTGCACGAGTGATCCACCCAGTTGAGACACGGCATTGCCTTCGACCAGGTTCGTTTCCTCGAGCGTTGAGGGAAGTGCCGCTGCTTTCGTGGCGAGCACCAAGCGCGTCGAAGCCAGCGTCAACAAGAAAGCCCCGAACAAGAAGAAATCCGGGACGGTGCTCGTTCCGATCAACCCGATCAACAGGATCGCGACCGCCCGCAACCCATTAGCCACGAACAGCAGCCGCCGCCGGTCCCATCTGTCGATGACGACTCCCAGGAAGGGGCTGAGGATCGTGTAGGGCACGAAGATGTAGAGCGCGACCCGCAGCAGATCGTCGGGCGAGCGCGCGCTCTCGAGGTCGAAGCCTTTCTGCCCCCCGAAGACGATGAATTTTGCGATCGCGGCTTGAACGATCCCGTCACCCGCCTGGGCGCAGAACTGCGCGCCCATAAGTACTCCGAAATTGCGCCGCGTTAGGAGGAGCCGAAGACCCTTCTTCAACATCGGCGCAGGTTACCCGCGGGGGTGTGGGCTAAGGAGAGCCGGGGGCCGGGGCGACTGCGTGAAATCGAACTCCTTGATGAGATCGCCGAGTATCGGCGCGTTCTCGCGCACGCTCGGCCGCGAGTCGGGCCGTCCGTCGAGTGTCGGGTCGATCCGCTGCCCGTGGAGAAAGATGTCTTCTACGAACTTCAGGTAAGCATCGAAGCTCAACTGCTGATGGTCGATGAAGCCCTTTCTCGCGTAGGGACTGATCATGAACGCGGGGACCCTGATCCCATAGCCGGCACCGTCGACTTGGGGTGGGACAACGTGGTCGTAGAAGCCGCCCCAGTCATCCCACGCGACGAAGATCGCGGTCTGATCCCAGTTGGGGCTCTTCATGACGGCGTTGACGACGCGCGTGACCCAGGCTTGCCCGGCCCTTGGAGTGGCCTTCGGATGCTCGCTGTGGACGATATCGGGCACCACCCACGAGACGCTCGGGAGCGTTCCGTTCTTCGCCGCTGCAAAGAAGTCCGGGTAGTGCTTCACGTTCGCCAACTGATCGTTCTCGTGAACCGTCGCGAAATCGGGCAACGGATTCCGGTATTCGGGCGTTCCCTGCTGTCTCGCAGCGGCATTTTCGGTGCAGTTCGGGATCGCGTCCATCTCCGCGTCGTCACAGTCCGGCAATGTGTGCGGCGAGATGAAGTAGCCCCACGAGACGCCGTACTTGTGCAACAGGTACGTGATGTCGGTCCATCTGAACTCCGGTTGTGGGGGGCCGGGCGTATCGGCGTCGAGCTCGTCCAACGTCCCTAGGTTCGTTATGCAACTCAGGGGGCTGTTGTCGGCGCACTTCGCCGACCATCCCGACAACATGTAGAGATGAGATTCGAGTGTCGGCCCCCAATTCGGTTCGAACATGTGGTCTTGCAACACGAACCGGCGCGCGTACTCCCAATAGTTTGGGATCTCTGCTGCCGTGTGGTACCCCATCACGTCGGGGCGCTGCGGATCGGTCTTGCAACGAACGGCGGGATACGAGCACCCTTCGTACGGCGCGTCCTCCGCCACCTTGATGAATCCGTCCATCGTTCCGCCGGCGACGGATTGCTTCGCCGACTCCGTCGAGTGGTACGCACCGACGTTGAACTGACTCCGGTCGTGGAAGGGACGGGTGCATCCCCCCGTGGCGGGGTTCGTGACGCAAACGGTCGGCTTACCGTGCTTCATGGGGATCCCGTCGGCCCCCGGGAACGTTCCGAAGTAGTGATCGAACGAGCGGTTCTCTTGCATGACGAACACGACGTGTTTGATCTTTTTCATCGCCGAGCCCGTGCGGGGGTGAACGGCAGTCTTGCCCGCCCACTTCGGGTTGACCGGATACCGGACGAGATCTACCGGCTCGCTTCGTAGCGCGCGCCATCCGAGGACGCCTCCGACTACGAGGGCCGCGGCGAGCACGACGAGTGCGCCGGCGCGCCACCGGATCGACCGAATCATGGGGCGTGACTATAGGAGGGGTTCGGTAGTAGTCGTCCGGCGATAGCGTCTGTTCGTGAGCACCCCTGCGCCGAAGGGCTTCGGCGGTCGCCGGTTGATCGTTCTCCTTATCGTGCTGGGATTGATCGCGGTGCCCGGCGCCTTGCTCCGCGTCTTCTGTGTCGGCGCTTCCTGTACCAAGACGGCCAGCGTCGCTTCGGCCGTGCCGTTCTGCTCGCTGCCTTCACAGATCCGAACCCTGATCGGCAATGGTTTCCGCACGGGTCGATCGGCAGACGTCCTTGCCGTCGGAGGCCCGACCACCGTCGAAGGGGGCACCGGGTGGGCTTCGGATGCGGCCGGCGTGCCGTGGCCCGGCTTATCGACGGCCGGAACGCAAGTTCCCCTGGTCTTTTTGGGGACGGGGGTACGGGCCGGTCCGATCACCGAACCGGTAAGCCTGGACGACGTAGCTCCGACGGAGGCTGCGATCTTGGGCTTGCATCGCCCCCATCCCGAAGTGCGATCGGGTCACGCGCTTGCCGGCGTGGCAACCGGCGAGCATCCCCGGCTGCTGATGGAGATCGCGATCACGGGGATCTCGAGCGAAAACCTCTCTTCGTGGCCGCACCTCACGAAGCTCATGAGCACCGGGGCGTCCACGATGGCTGCCTCGACCGGCTCGATGCCGGTCGATCCGGCTGCCGTGCTCACTACCCTCGGCACCGGGGGGCTCCCATACCAACACGGCATCACCGGCGCGGCGATCCGCGCCGACAACGGGCGCGTGACGCTCGCCTGGGGGGAGCGCGCGCCGGTACCGGTGATCGCCACGTTGGGCGACGATCTCGATCGTGCATACAAAGAGAAGGCGCGCATCGGGCTCGTCGCACCTCATGTGAGCGATTGGGGGGCGATCGGCGGGAACTGGTATCTGGGATCGGATCAAGACGACGTCGATTTCGACGGCACCTCGAGCCGGTCGGTCCCCGCGACGCGAAAGATGCTGTCTCACAACTACGGCGCCGATGCCGCCCCCGACTTCATGGTGACTGTGCTCGACGGGCGCTCGGCCCACGCCGACGCGGCTCTTTCCGAACTCATCGCGGCCGCTCGTAAAGCCGCATCCGGCAGCGTGACCGTCGTGATCACCGGTACCGGCGAGGGGGCTCCCTCAGACGCCGTGACGGCGAAAACCGTCGCAGATCGCATCGCCAAGAAGGTCCCGACGAGCGGGAAGCTCGTAGCTGCGGCGAGCCCCCAAGGGCTCTTTTTGAACCAGCACACCGTCGCGACCGACAAAGTGTCCGAAGATGACATCTTGAATGCCGTGGAGAGCATGCCCGCACCCGACGGAAGACCGCTGATGGACCAAGTGTTCCCGGCCCTTGCCGTCTCGTTCGAGCGGTACTGCTGATGGCGAGCAGCGAAGCACTCGTTCGTCCGACGACCGCGCCGTGGCGCAACGGTGTCGTTGCGCTCCTGGTGGTGGGAACCATCGGGCTCGCGCTCGCGGCAGCTTCGATCGAACGGGTAGCCGCGATCCAGAACTTCATCCTGGTTTTCGGATCTCTTCTGGTCGAAGCGATCCCCTTCATCCTCGTCGGCGCCGCAGTCTCAGCGCTCATCGAAGTCTTCGTGCCGATCTCTGCTTTCGAGCGACTCAGCCATCTCCCCCGCCCGTTGCAGCTGCCCGCCGCGGCGGTCGCCGGCTTCGCGTTCCCGGTGTGCGATTGCGGTTCCGTTCCGGTTGCACGGCGGCTCGCGTCGAAGGGCCTCGCACCGGGCGCCGCCATCACGTTCATGCTCGCTGCACCGATCCTCAATCCACTAGTGATCGCCTCCACGATCGTGGCCTACCGCGGACGCGATGTTCTGTGGCAGATGGTGATCGGGCGGATGGTGCTCGGCCTGATCACTGCGATCGTGGTGGGCTGGGTCATCGGCGAGCGAACGAAAGAGGAGCTACTCAGGCCGCGGCCCTCGGACGCGCTCGTTCATTCGCACGAGCACGATTCCCGGATGACCGAGTTCTTCGGACATCTGGCCGCCGACTTCATCTTTATGGGGCGATACCTCGTTCTGGGGGCCGCGGTGGCCGGGGCACTACAAACATTCCTTCCTCAATCGATCTTGAGCTCGGTGGCCGGCGTCCCGATCCTCGACGTCGTCGTCATGATGGCGCTTGCGGCCATGCTCTCGATCTGCTCCGAGTCCGACGCGTTCGTTGCCGCTTCGTTCGTGCAGTTCGGTTTCGCCGCGCAGCTGGCATTCCTCTGCTTCGGGCCAATGGTCGACATGAAGCTCGGGTTCCTCTATTCGGGAACGTTCGGCACGCGCTTCTTCCGCACGGTCGCGATCGTTGTCGCCGCGGTGACGCTTACCGGGACGCTCTGGGTTCAGATGATCGTCAAATGAGCACGACCGAGCTCCCCCTCACGCTCGACCAGGCCGTGACCGAGCCGGGCCCCAAGCGATTCAGCCCGGCCCGCACGGCCGTGGCGCTTACCGTCGGCGCGTGGGCCGGGCTGTTCTGGTTCGTGCTGCTGAGTGGCCGTCTCGCGCTCTAGCTCGGGCCGCGCCCGCATTGGGTCGTTCCTACCGGCGCGGTCATCCTCACCGCCGCCGTCATTGGAAGAGCGTGCGCGCTGGGTGTGTCCGAGCCCGAGCCGATCGGAAAGCGCGATGCGATATCGCTATCGGTCCTCGTCCTGCCCGTCGTGATCCTCCTTGCCCTACCACCGGCCGCTCTGGGTTCTTATGCCGTCGGCCGGCGATCGGGGGTCGGCGCGGCGTTCGCGTCGACCGCGGGCGCGGCGATCCCAGAACACGGCGACATCTCTATGGTCTCGGTCGCAAGCGCTCTGGCGAACCGCGAGACGATGAAGATCCTGGTGCAGCGAGCCGGCAGCGTCGTGTCGTTCACGGGTTTCATATCCCGCCAATCGGACGAGCCGGCAACCGAGTTCCTACTCAATCGATTCGTCATCACATGCTGCGTGGC
>JAXDJM010000081.1:0-5275 GCA_034665605.1 Actinomycetota bacterium
GGGCCCCCTTCTTCCGGCGACCGGCATCCTGCGCGGCTTCGAGGATCCCAACCATCGCCAGGGCTACAAGGTTCCGTTCATGAACTGGCGCGACGAGACCGTCGAGAAGATCTCGTCGTATGTCGACCCGTGGTTCATGTTGCTGCACATCTGGGAGGTCCATCGTCCCTACCGCTCCCCTCCCGATTTCGCCAAGCGATGGGATCGAGCCGGGTACGACGCCGCGGTCACGGCGACCGACGAATACTTGAAGCCCGTCTTCGACGCGTGCGGCGACAACACGATCATCGCTATCACCGGCGACCACGGCGAGGACTACCCCGACTCTCCATGGCAGCAGAAGATGATCCGCGTCGCGCGCAAGTCCCGGCGTGCGTTCCACCTGGAGAAGTGGTTCCCCTACCTCGACAAGCGATTCGCCGCGCTTGCCGTGGGGCACGGCTTCGCGTTGCACGAGCACCTCGTGCGCGTCCCGCTGATCATCTCGGGACCAAACGTGCCCGTGACCGCGGCCGACGACCAGGTTCGCCACGTCGACCTCTTCCCAACGCTCGCGGATCTGTGCGGGGTGGAGATCCCTACCGGGATCGACGGCCGCAGCTTGCGGCCGCTCCTCGAAGGCGGGTCACTTCCCGAGGAGCCTGCGTACATGGAGGCCGTGGGGGTCAAGCTCGAGGGGAAGCGCATCTTCGGTGCGAGAACGGCCGACTGGAAGCTCCTGCGGCCGGGGGGCGGCAAGCCCAGCCTGTACCGGCTGAACGGTGGTGGCCCGCCCGACGAGAAACACAACCTCCTGCCCCGGTATCCCGAGGTCGCACGCAAGCTCGAAGCGTTCCTCGAGCAGGTTGCGGCCAGTGAGGTCGTCGCCGAGTCGGGCATGAGCGAAGACGAAGAGGCTGTCGTCGAGCAACATCTCCGCGACCTCGGTTATCTGTAAGTAAGTGCCCAGCCCGGCGGGGTTCGCTCCTTTCTTCATCGTCGGCTCGGCGCGTTCGGGAACCACGATGTTGCGATTGATGCTCAACGCGCACCCGGAGATCGCGGTGCCCCCCGAATCGCGCTTCATCGTCGAGCTTTGGCACGGCACGGATCAGATCGAAGTCGCCGACTACCTAAAGGAGCTGGCCGCTCACAAACGGTTCCAGGCATGGGACCTTCCCATCGAGGCTGTTGCGGCAGAGCTCGATGGCGATCGCGTGTCGTATGCCGATGCGATCGATGCGACTTTTCGGGCATGGGCACGTGCCGCAGGCCGATCCCGGTGGGGCGACAAGACGCCGCGCTACATCGAGCACATCCCGTTCATCTCGCGTCTCTTCCCGCGCGGCAAGTTCATCCACCTGATCAGAGACGGCCGCGACGTGGCGCTGTCCTATGCGAACGTCCCTTTCGGGCCGAAGTCGGTGGCGGAAGCTGCTCGTTTGTGGGCCGAACGCGTGTCGACCGGAAGGCGCGACGGCTGCGTCCTGACCGGGTCTCGCTACCTCGAGATCAGGTACGAGGACTTGGTCGAGGACGCGGAAGGCGAGATCAAAGACATCTGCGACTTCCTCGAGGTCGATTTCGACCCGGGGATGCTCGACTACACGCAACGCGCCAGATCCGCGGTCCTACCGAGGGCCGCGCGCTACAACCCAAAGGTCATGGAGAAGCCCAGTGCGGGACGGTCGTGGCGGGACGAGATGGATGCGCGCGACATCGAAGTATTCGAGGCGATCGCCGGCGACATGCTGTCGGAGCTCGGCTACGAACGCCGGTATCCGGAGCCGTCGAGCAAGGCGCGCCGCAAGGCGAAGCTTCAACTGCTACGCAGCAAGCTCGGCTAGCGCTTAGCTATTACCTTCGCTGAACCGAGATCGTGCGTGATCGCGCTCGGAGGCAGATCACGCGTCGGTCGACGCCGCTTGAATGGGTCTCTTTAAGAGCAACCGCGAAGTAGTGGCCGGTTGGGTAGCTCGCGATCTCGGAGCGCCAGTGACCGTTCTTATCCGTCACCGCAGTGGTCACAGTTACGCCATGTCCGTTGCGAACGCGTCTCACGGAAACGATGCGGTCCCGCTGGCACGTGCGCTTGTTGCTGTCGCTCACGAGAAAGCCGCGGAATCGGTCCCGTCGGGAAAGGTAGCGGATGTGCACTCTTGACTTCACGCACACGGTGCCCCCTGGTGGATGCTTGCACACGGGATCCGCGGCCGATAGTGGGACGCTAAACCAGACAACGCTCAAAAGGAAAAGGGGCATGAGGAGTATCGCGATCCGTGAGCGGATATCCATCACTCTGGAAATCTAAAGCGGGTTGCATCTTTCTCGAACCGCGTCCACGAGAATGCGAGCTCCGGCGTGACCCTCCAGAACGGGGCGGGGTGATCGAAGTCGTACTTCTGCTTGTAGGCGGCCTTGACGGCCGTCACTTCAGCGTCGTCTTCCTCTGAAGTTCTCTCGGCCCGGCCCTCGACGATGACGACTCTTTCTCCGTCTTCGAGATGTACCGCGACTCTCGGATCCGCCACGAGATTTCTCGCCCACCTCACGTCGGGTCCTCCACCGGAGTAGAGCGAACCATCGACCCACACGCCCCAGATCGCATTCACGTGCGGCTTTCCACCCGGAGAGGTGGTCGCGAACCAGTAGTGCTTCGAAGAAACGAGTCGCTCTTCGACCTGCTGCCACTCCATGAGCCCCTCTTCGGATTCGGGCAGTCCGTAACCGGGGATGTGGGGCCGGCTCGCGACAGGTTCGTCCATGTAGTTGCCAAGGCTAGCAATCCGGCCATGGCGACTTCTCTCGAAGCTGAGTTGACCTTCTTTTCGCTGAGGAACTCGGTGAGCGCGCTGGAGAGCGAAAAGAAGCTTTGGGCTAGCCGGGAATGAAGGACAGGCGGACCTTGCGGTGGGGGTTGTCTACGTTGAGGTCGACCAGGACGATGCTCTGCCACGTTCCGAGCTGAAGCCGCCCTCCGACCACGGGAACGATGAGTGACGGGGACAGGAACGCCGGGAGTACGTGATCCGCGCCGTGGCCGGCCGAGCCGTGGCTGTGGACGTAATCGAGATCGCGGGGAAGGACTCGGGCGAGTATCTGATCGAGGTCTTCCTCGGTTCCGGAGCCCGTCTCGATAACCGCCAGGCCCGCGGTGGCGTGCGGAATGAACACGTTGGCTAATCCATCCTCGAAGTGCCCGACGAACTCGCCTACGGCAGTTGTGAGATCGACGAAGCGCCGGCTCGATGTGTCGACCGAAAGCTCTTCACTCTCCATCGTCGTAGCCCAGCTCCTTCATGAGAGGTTCGATGATCCTGGCGATCGACTCGATCTCGCGTGGGTTCTCCTTCTTCCACTTACCACGCTCGGGCGGAGTGACGACGTTGATCGGATTCGCACCGAGACGAGAGGCGGCTTCGGTGACGCCGTCGTCGGGCGCAAGGTCGAGACCGTCGACGAGCTGCGCCGTTTCGGCCACGGGGTCGGCAACGAGGTCCTCGTAACGGACTTCCAGCCAGCGTTCGCCCGACACATCCGCAGCTAAGGCCGCACCGTTGCACGCCACCCACTGATGCGCGCAAACCAGCTCGAGCGGCCCCCGTCTATCTGCCTCCCACCCGGGATAAAGGACGAACTTCCACCACTGCGGATCGACCCCCGGGATCTCATGAGCGAGCCGGTACGTCCTGTAACGAGGCGTGCGCCACGCGTTGATCAAGGAGTTCACGTTGTCGCGCCCATCGCGCTTCAAGTAGATGTAGCGAGCATCGGGAAACAGCGCGTCGATGAATCCGATGCGGAGAGCATTGCGCGGCGTCTTGTCGATCAGCCGGCGATGCCTACCCGTGACGAGGAAGAACTGACGCCCGATGTGCGCCGCGTCGCCATTAGTGACGTCTGCGCGGGTAAGGGCGTTCGAGTCCCACCCTCGAAGCGCGGGGTGATGGTCGGCTTCCCACACTTCGTGAGCCTCGCCGGGCCAGTGCGCGAGGCCGCGATGAGCCCGCAGGATCGCGTACAAAAGGGACGTGCCCGATCGAGGCGCCCCGATGATGAAGATCGGTCGGTCGAGCCGGCCCCCGGCCCACCACACGGGAAGGTGGGCGGCCTGCCGAGCGCGCAGAGCAACTCGATTCAGATAGTCACGGGGGCCGGGGTCGAAATTCGTTCGAAGACTCTTACGAACCTCCCGGCGGTTCACGACTTGCCCCGCCGGAACGCGCGCCGGCGGATGCGCTCCAGAACATGTCGCTCTTCCTCGTCGAGTCCCAGCGACTTGAGGATGAGCACGTACGCGCCCAGTCCCACCAGCAAAGAGGCGCCCTGAACGGGGGCGGATGTTCCCAGCGCGATCCGTCCGGCGAGAAGGATCGCAGCCACCGCAGCGCTGGCCACGACCGGCTTCAAGAAACGACGGCCGAACGGCTGGACGCCCACGAGGAAGTAGGCCTCGACGACGCGGATCGAGTTCACCAGGGCGGTTACCGATGAATCGATGATCGCCATCCCGACCGCACCGTGGTGTTGCGTCACGGCGATTCCGAGCGAGATGTAGATCGCGACAGACACGGCGGAGTTGATCGCGTTGATCCCAGGGCGGCCGGTCATCGACAGGACGTAGCCGGTCGGCCCGGTGCCGACGTAGAAGATGTTGCCGATCGCCAGCAACATGACGACCTCGGCCGCACCGTGGCCGGCACTTCCGGCGAACAGTCGCACGAAGATCTCGGGTGTCACCATCAGCGCGACGAATATCGGGAACGAGAAAGTGGCTACCCACCGATTCACCGTTTGATAGAGCGATTCGAGACGGTCGATCTCCTTGCGCTCGTAGAGATCGGTGACTACGGGGGCCCAGATGTTGACGATGCCGCCGAGGAAGACGTTGCCCGGCCCCTGCAGAGCTAGTGCGATCGCGAACAGCCCAACCTGCGTGTTCGTCGAGAACGCGGACAGGAGCAGGATCCCCAATCCCAACGTTTGGATGCCGAGCAACGAAGCGGCCATCTGTAGGAGCGAGAAGCGCACCATCTGACCGGTCTCTTTTTTGACGGGAGCGGCGCGCTCTTCTTCGCTGAGCATCCGGTTCAGGTAGTAGAGACCTGCGATCGCGGCGATGCCGGCGGCAACGATGAGACTGACCACCGCGCCCGTGACCGCAAAGCCGGCGATCAACAACGCGACACCTGCCACGAATCGCGCCGCCGGTTGGATGATGTTTCCGACCATGACGGACGGGCCCATGGTCCGGTACGCCTGGGTGCAGTACCGCAGAACCTGAACCATGGCGAAC
>JAXDJM010000082.1:0-10196 GCA_034665605.1 Actinomycetota bacterium
GATCATCGCTCTCGCCAATCAGAAGGGCGGGGTGGGTAAGACCACCTCGACGATAAGCCTTGCGGCAGCTCTCGCCGAGCTCGACTACCGCGTCCTTGCGGTCGATTTCGACCCGCAGGGGGGCGTCGCTCTGGGCCTTGGGATCGAGCCGGCATCGCTGGACGTGTCCGTGTACAACGCCCTCTTGGACCGGTCGTGCGACGTCGAGAGCGTGGTGATGAAGACGTCGGTGACCAACCTCGACGTTCTGCCGTCGAACATCGATCTCGCCGCGGCCGAGCTGATGCTCGTCCAGGAGGTGGCCCGAGAGCAGTCTCTGATGCGGGTTCTGGCTCCTCTAAGGGTCAAGTACGACTTTATCCTTATCGATTGTCCTCCATCACTCGGACTCTTGACGATTAACGCGCTCACCGCCGCGGACGGAGTCATCGTGCCGCTCGAGTGCGAGTACTACGCCCTGCGGGGGATGGCACTGTTGATGGATTCGATCGAGCGGATCAAAGAGCGCCTGAACCCTCGACTCCAGATCGATGGGATCCTCGCCACGATGGTCGACAGCCGCACCTTGCACAGCCGGGAGGTTCTCGAACGAGTTAAGGAAGCGTTCGGCGCCCGGCTGTTCGACACCGTCATAAGGAAGACGATCCGCTTCGCCGAAGCTCCGGTGGCGGGGGAGCCGATCTTGACCTACGCGCCGACCTCGAACGGGGCGGTGGCTTATCGCGAACTTGCCCAGGAGGTGATCGCTCGTGTCTCGTCGCGCCAGTCTGCCGGGAGCTGAAGAGCTCTTCAGAAGGACAACATCTGCCGAGCCGGGACGCCGGCAGCCGGCTCGTAAGGTTGACGATAAGTCGACAAAGCTACAAGTAGCTTCACCCGCTCAACCTGCGGAAACGCAGGAGAAGCGTGCCCCGCGCCACGAGGAGAAGATCACCTTCTACTGCACGACCGAAGATCTCATGGGCCTCGAGCGGACCCGGTTGAAGCTTCGGTCCGAGCACGGCGTCGCGGCCGATCGGGGACGCATCGTGCGCGCCGCGCTGGCGTACGTGCTCGAAGACTTCGAGGCGCGATCGGACGACTCGATCCTGTTGCGTCGCCTGGAGGACTGACGGGATCTGGTCTAAGGGTCAAGTACACTCTTAGGGTATTCCTCTCGGGCTGGGTCCCCGGGCTCGCTGCCTCACGCGGGTCGGGGAGCGGGACGAGGGGATCACCCGGGATGATTGCGCTCGTTCCAGATCGGCCGGCCCGCGGCACCTGCGGTCCATCCACCCGGCGTGCCCATGCGTGGCTGGAGCCGGCGAAGCCGAGCGGTTGTGAAACGGGGCCGGCGGTCGATCTAGCGACTCGACTCCAAGTCGACTCAGCGATACATCTACTTAGTGATTAGTAGATAACTGCGTTCCTGGCAGCTCAGAGCCCTGATCGCCTGCTGACACCTGGGTGACTTGATGCTAAGTAGCGTTATCGACAAGTCACCTTGGCGACTTCCGTCTAGATCCGGAAGTGCGATCCGGCGAGGTTCAGCATCCAGTTGACCAGGTGGTCTCGGACGGGGAGCAAGAACGCCGAGCCTCCCAGGAAGACGATGCCGATCAGGATCAGAAAGCCCCAGCGGTCGAGGAAGTAGATGATGTTCTGGCGCCTGGGGGGGAGAAAGATCGTGAGCAAACGCGAACCGTCAAGTGGAGGTAGAGGTAATAGGTTGAACACTGCGAGCAAGGCATTGACCGGGACGAAGTAGCTGAGGAAGACGACGATCGGGCTCGAGAAATCGCCGCGGTTCAAGAGGGCGGCAAGGGGGAAGGCGGCCGCTACCGCCAGCACGAAGTTGGTGAGCGGCCCCGCGAGGGCGACCATGGCCGCGCCGAAGCGCTTCGAGGCGAGGGCGCTGGGCCGGAACTCGACGGGTTTGCCCCACCCGAATCCCAGGAGCACGATGAACACCGTCCCAAGCGGGTCGAGGTGGCGGGTCGGGTTCAAGCTCAGCCGTCCCATCGCGCGCGGGAGGCGATCCCCTTGAAGGTCGGCGACCAGCGCGTGAGCGAACTCGTGGAGCGCGATCGCCTCGATCAAGGCAATCATCAGCATCACGAACGCGAGGGGTGATTGTTGAAGGAGGGGCAGCAGGCCGGGAAGATTCACGGGCCGGTATTGTAGGCGGCGCCGGGTCCTTCAGTCGTGGGAGGTCTAACCCTGAACCAGAACTTGAGCGATTCGAGGCGCACGCGCGTCTTCAGCGGGATACAGCCCACCGGCGAGGCTCACGTCGGGAATTACTTCGGGGCCATACGGAACTGGGTAGCGCAGCAGGACGAGTTCGAGTCGTTCTTCTGCATCGTCGACCTGCATGCCATGACACTGCCGTGGACCCCCGCGGAGCTCGGCGCGAGCACTCTCGCGAAGGCGGCCGAGCTGATCGCGTGCGGTATCGACCCATCCCGCTCCGTGGTGTTCGTTCAGTCGCACGTGGCGGCCCACTCGGAGCTGGCGTGGATCCTCCAGTGCGTGGCCCGCATGGGGGAGCTGCGCCGGATGGTGCAGTTCAAGGAGAAGTCGAAGGGGGACACCGAGTCCGTCGGGGTCGGGGTGTTCACCTATCCGGTCCTGCAGGCTGCCGACGTGCTGCTTTACCAAGCGCACGGGGTGCCGGTGGGCGAGGACCAGCGGCAGCACATCGAGCTCATGAGGGATCTCGCGATCAGGTTCAACTCGGCCTTCGGAGACACCTTCGTCGTGCCCGAGGCATGGATCCCCCCGGCGGACTTGCTCATCTTCTGGGCCGCGTCGTCCAACGACATGATCCGGGCGCCCGCCGGGCGGCCTCAGGCGTCGATCCAGCTGGTCGACCCCCCCGAGGCCATAGTGAAGAAGATCAAGTCCGCGGTGACCGATTCCGGCTCGCAGGTATCTGCGGGGCCGGACAAGCCGGAGCTCTCGAACCTGCTGATGTTGATGTCGCTCACGGTCGACAGGCCGGTTCAGGACCTCGAGAGAGAGTTCTCCGGGGGTGGCTACGGAGCGTTCAAACAGGCGCTTGCAGATGCGCTGATCGATCGCCTGAGCCCGATCCGCGAGCGCTTCCACGAGCTCATGGGAGACCGGACCGAGCTCGAGCGCACCCTGGAACAGGGGGCGTCCACGGCTGCCTCCGAAGCCGAGGCCACGATGCGAAAGGTGTGGGCGAACGTGGGGCTCGGAACGAGGCGTTGAAAGCCGCGACGCTTCCCATCACGGCACGTAGGCTTCAGTCCTGAGCGCAAACGATAAGCAATAAGTCGACAAATAGACTTATCTACCCGGGTGGCGACGATGACGTACGAAGTGAAACTAGGCGTTTTCGAGGGGCCGATCGATCTCCTCCTGCACCTCATCACGCGGCAGAAGGTCGACATCTACGAGGTCTCCCTGTCCACGATGACCGACGAGTTCCTGCGTGCGATCGATGGCCTGGCTCTCGATCTCGAGTCGGCAACGGGCTTCCTGGTCGTCGCGGCGTCGCTGTTGGAGTTGAAGTCCGCGCGACTGCTTCCCTCCCGCTCGGGTGACGGAGCCTCGGATGCGTTCCTCGAAGAAAGGGACCTGCTCCTGGCGCGGCTCGTGGAATGCGCGACGTACAGGACGGCGGGGGAATGGATCGCTACAGGGCTCGCTCGGGGCGCTCTGTACACGCCCAGGTCGGTGGCGCTGGAAGAGCAGTTCGCGGACCTTGCCCCCGACCTCCTTGCTCGCGTGAGCCCCGACCACGTCGTGAACGCCGCCGTTCGCGTGCTGGCCCCGAAGCCTCAAGTTGAACTCGATACTTCCCACATCGCTCCCATCACCGCATCGGTCAAGGACGCGATCGAAGACGTGGCGTCGCTCCTCGCCGAGCGGGGCCACGCGAGCTTCGCGGAGCTGTGCCCGCGCGCCGCGCCTCGGATCGAGGTCGTCGTCCGTTTCATCGCTCTGCTGGAGCTTCTGAAGGCGGGGGCCCTCGAGTTGTCCCAGGCGACGCGGTTCGGCGAGATCCACGCGACCTGGACGGGCGAGGGCGATGTCTCCGAGGTAGTTGCGGACGTCGAGGAGTATGCGTTGAGCGAGGAGAGACCATGACGCAGAACGACAGGAAGGTGCTCGAGTCGATCCTGCTCCTGGCGGACGAACCCGTCCCGTCGGGCCTGATGGGCGAAGTGCTCGAGCGCCCCCGCGCCGAGATCGAAGCCACGCTGACCGCGCTGGCCGAGTCCTACCGACAAGAAGACCGGGGCTTCGTTCTGAGAAATGTGGCCGGGGGGTGGCGTCTGTACACGGATCCCGAGTGTGCGCAGTGGCTCGAGCGCTTCGTGACCCGACACGCACACACCCGGCTGACCGCTGCGGCCCTGGAAGTACTCGCGATCGTCGCCTACCGCCAGCCGATATCCCGCTCTCAGATAGCCGAGATCCGGGGCATCGATTCCGACGGGGTCGTGAAGACCCTGCTGCAGCGAAGTCTGATCGTCGAGAGCGGCCATGACTCCGGGCCGGGGTCGCCGGTCCTGTTCACGGTGTCCCCGGTGTTCCTGGAACGCCTCGGGCTGAACAGCGTCGCCGACCTCCCCCCACTCGCCGAGTTCATGCCGGACGCAGAAGCCGTGGAAGACATGGAGGCGAAGCTCTCTCCGGGCACCGACTGAGTCAACATGCCGGAGACCGATCGGGGGGCGACCGAGCGCGTGCAGAAGGTCCTCGCCCGCGCCGGTGTCGGGTCCCGGCGTGCGATCGAAGACATGATCAGAGCAGGGCGCATCTCGGTGAACGGCCGGCGCGCCGAGCTCGGGGACCGCATCGATCGGCACAAGGATAAAGTTGAGGTTGACGGTTCGCGCGTGCCGCTGGCCGCGGACCTCGAGTACTACCTGGTTAACAAGCCGCTCGGGGTGGTGTCCACGGCCGACGACCCCGAAGGCCGGCCGATCGTGGCGGACCTCGTCGACACCGGCGCCCGCGTATGGCCGGTGGGGCGGTTGGACATCGACAGCGAGGGAGCGGTGATCGTGACGAACGACGGGGATCTTGCCTTGGGCCTGACGCACCCTCGCTACGAGGTCGCCAAGACGTACCTCTGCGAGGTCGACGGCGCCGTCGACAACCGAGCGATCAAGGCGCTCCGATCGGGAGTCGTGCTGGACGACGGTCCGACCGGGCCGGCGCACGCTCGGATCGTGGAGCGCGGCCCCCGGACGACCCTGGTCGAGATCACGATCACCGAAGGGCGCAATCGAGAGGTCCGCCGGATGATCGAGGCAGTGGGGCACCGCGCGGTGCGGCTCGTAAGGGTGGCGATCGGCCCCCTTAAGCTGGGCCGGCTCAAGCCGGGCGGCGCGCGCGCACTTACCGACGCAGAGGTCCGGGCCCTGTACCGGGCGTTCGGCGCCAGTTAGGAAACAAGGAGACATGTCTACTTATAGACCCGATGGCCTGAGAGGCACGATGCGTTCGGTAGCCCTTCTACCTGCGGTGACACGTCTGGGCCGATCGACTTACCGAAGTGCACATGTCGACAAATAACCAACGACTTGCGGGGATCCGCGGCGCGATAACGGTGGATGACGACACTGCCGAGGCGATCGTCGCGGGGGCTCAAGAGCTTCTGGGAACGATCATCGAGCGCAACGAGCTCGCCGGCGAGGATCTCGTCAGCGTCTTGTTCACCTCGACCGCGGACCTGCGTGCGGAGTTCCCGGCAGTGGGGGCGCGCCGGCTCGGCCTGACCGACGTTCCACTTCTGTGTGCGCAGGAGATCGAGGTCCCCGGTGCGGTGCAGAGCTGCATTCGGGTGCTGGTCCACGCGTACGCGGGCGGTCCCGTCCGCCACGTGTATCTGCGCGGGGCTCGCGAGCTGCGTGAGGATCTGCCCGAATGAACCCTAGAGTGAAAGTAGAGGGTTAGACGTGCGTGCAGCGGTCCTCGGCACGGGGCTCATAGGCGGATCGGTCGCGCTCGCGGCTCGCACGTGGTTGCCGGACTGGCACGTGTCGGGATACGACCCCGATCCGGCGGCGCGGGCGGGGGCACTCGAGCGCGGCGCCGTCCATGACGCGTTCGACGACCCGGCGACCGCGGTGGCCGGAGCGGATGTCGTCTTCATCGCGATCCCGGTCGATCGCATACCGCGCGCGTGCGACGTCTTGTCCGGCATGGTGTCGGAGAGCGCAGTCGTCACCGACGTGGGGAGCGCCAAGGGGGAAGTCGTGGCCCGAGGGGAGGCCGCACTGGGAACCCGTTTCGTCGGCGGCCACCCCATGGCCGGCTCGGAGCGACACGGGATCGAAGCCGCGGACGCCCGGCTGTTCGAGGACGCGTGGTGGGTACTCACCCCGACCGCCAACACCACGGCGGACGCCTATTCCACCGTCGCCGACTTCGTCACCCGGGTGCGGGCCAAGCCCGTCGCCATGGCTCCCGACGCTCACGACACGCTCGTCGCAAGCCTCAGCCACGTGCCCCAGCTTGCCGCCAGTGCTCTCGTCGGCGTCGCGGTGGCAGCCGAGGACAAGGACACTTTGCTGGGGCTCGCCGGTCGCGGATTCCGCGATGTCACCCGTATCGCTGCGAGCCCCCCCGACATGTGGATCTCGATCCTCAAGACGAATCGGGATGCGGTCCTGAAGGCGCTCGAGGGTTTCGAGCATCGCCTCTCCGACATCGAAGCGATGGTCTACGAACAGCGGTGGGACGAGCTACGCGGCCTTCTGGACGAAGCTCGCTCGGCTCGCCTCGAGCTATTCGCCAAGCCGGACTACGGAGGTGACCCGGTCGCGCTGTCGCTGCTCATCCCGGACCGCCCCGGAGTACTGGCCGAGGTGACGACGGCTGCCGGCCGGCTGGGTGCGAACATCGAAGACCTACGCATCATCCATTCGACCGAGGGTGGGCGAGGACGGCTGGAGCTCGTCGTCACGGGGAGCACCGCGGCGGACGGGTTATCGGCTGCGCTCGACGCCCTTGATTACCGCGTCGACCGCGGCGTGCCGGAGCAGTAGACACATCGACTTGTCTACAAAGCGATACATCGATATAGGGGAGTGGCCGTGAGGCGAGGACGACGGACGAAGACGAGATTGCCGTTGACCGGTCGCATCTCGGTCCCGGGGGACAAGTCGATCTCCCACAGAGCGCTGATCGTCGCCGCTCTTGCCGAGGGGAGGTCGAGCGTGCGAGGGCTGAACTCGGGCGCCGACGTTCGTGCGACGCTCGCGGCGGTCGAGGCGCTCGGCGTTCGGGTGGCCTACGACGACAACTATCAAGTTCAAGTTTACGGTGAGGGTATGGGTGGGCTGCGAGAACCGGGGGGTCCCATCGATGCCGGGAACTCCGGGACCACGGTCCGCACGATGCTGGGGGTCGCAGCCGCGATCGAAGGGCTGACGGTGTTTATCGGCGACCGATCCTTATCGGAGCGCCCCATGTTGCGCGTCGTAGCACCCCTTAGGCAGATGGGTGCACGGATCGATGGGCGCGCCAACGGCGAGTTGTTGCCGCTGGTCGTGCGCGGGGGAGCGTTGCGCGGCGTCGACATCGAACTTTCGGTTGCAAGCGCCCAGGTAAAGACGGCTCTCCTATTCGCCGGATGTCTCGCGACCGGAACCACGTCGGTCATCGAGCCCGGACCGAGCCGCGACCACACCGAAAGGATGTTGTCCGCAGCCGGGGTCGCCGTTGTGCGCTCCGGCACAACGGTTTCGGTCGACGGCCCACAGCTACCCGCGCCGTTGAACGTGCGAGTCCCGGGGGACATGTCGTCGGCGGCGTTCTTGATCGTTGCGGCCCTTCTCGTCGAAGGTTCGGACCTCACGATCGAAGACGTCGGGATCAATCCCACCCGTACCGGGCTGATCGATGCATTGCGCGCGATGGGGGCAGACATTGAGGTCATCGAGACCGGGACCGAAGGGGGGGAGCCCGTCGGCAGCATCCGCGTCCGATCGTCGGCTCTCGTCGGCGCGAGCCCCGACCCGGCGGCCGTGCCGACCTTCATCGACGAGATCCCGGTTCTCGCGATAGCCGCCACTCAAGCCGAAGGTGAAACGACGATCCGGGGAGCCTCAGAGCTGAGAGTGAAGGAAACGGATCGCATCTCTGCGCTGGTCGAAGGGATCACCGCGATAGGGGGACGGGCCGAAGCCCATCCCGACGGCATGACGGTCACGGGCTCGACTCCACTGCGGGGGGCGGATGTCGACTCGCTGGGAGACCACCGGGTCGCGATGGCATTCGCGGTGGCAGGGCTCGTTGCCGACGACAACATCCGCATCGCGAAGTGGAGTTGTGTCGATACGTCGTTTCCGGAATTCCTCGACGTGCTCGGCCGAGCTCAAGGACGACTGACCGCGTGATCGTCGCGATCGACGGCCCTGCCGGAGCCGGAAAGAGCACAGTTGCGCGCGCGGTAGCCGACCGCCTTGGCTTCACGTATGTGGACACCGGCGCGCTCTACCGCGCGGTCACCCTGGCCGCCATCGAAACAGACACTCCTGTCGACGACGGTCCGGCCGTAGCTCGCGTGGCGCAAGGGCTCGACCTCGAGCTCGACGGTCCGCGGACGTGTTTGAACGGACGAGACGTCACCGAGGACATAAGGGCTCGCGAGATAACCGCTGCGGTGTCGACGGTTGCCGCGCACCCCGAGGTGCGTGCGGTGCTTGCGAGCATCCAGATGTCACTGGCGCGCGCCGGTGACGTTGTCATGGAAGGCCGCGACATCGGCTCGACCATCGCTCCCGATGCGCCGGTGAAAGTGTTCCTCACGGCATCGCTCAGGGAGCGAGCGAGAAGGCGCCTCGGTCAACTCGGTGTCGACGACGACGAGTCGGCCCTGGTCGATGCGGAACGTTCGATCGAAAAGAGGGACTCCGAGGACGAGAGCCGCGCGTCATCGCCATTCGTGCGCCCCCCCGACGCGGTGGTGATCGATTCGACCGGTAAGACCTCTAACGAGATCGTCGATCAGATCGTGGCTCTCGTCGCGGCACGCGAGGCACCGAGATGACTCTGCCGAGCGGGCTACCCATCGTGGCCGTCGTGGGCCGGCCCAATGTTGGAAAGTCGACGTTGGTCAATCGCCTCATCCAAAGTCGCGAGGCGATCGTCGAAGAGCAGCCGGGAGTCACGCGCGATCGGAGACACTTCTCCACCGAGTGGAGGGGCCGGACGTTCGAGGTCGTCGACACGGGTGGCTTCGAGCTTCACGCGGCCGGGCTCTCCGCCCTGGTCACCGAGCAAGCTCAGATCGCCGTCGACATCGCGTCCGAGGTCCTGTTTGTCGTCGACGGTCAGGTCGGGCCCACGAGCGACGATCTGGAGGTTGCCGCGTTGTTGCGCAGGGCCCACAAGGACGTCGCCGTCGTCGTGAACAAGATCGACGCTCCCAAGGGACCACAAGATGTTGCCGACTTCTACTCTCTGGGGCTCGGCGAGCCCATCGGTGTGTCCGCGCTGCACGGGACCGGATCTGGGGACCTGCTGGATCGGATCGTGGCCCTGTTGCCGGAACAGGAGTCGGTGCTGCGACCCGGTGAGTGGGCATCGGTCGCCCTGGTCGGGCGGCCCAACGTCGGCAAATCGTCGCTACTCAATCACTTGGTCGGGCATCAGCGTGCTCTCGTCGACTCCGCCCCGGGCACGACACGCGACCCGGTGGACGATGTCATCTCGCTCGACGACGGACGACTGTTGCGGGTGATCGATACGGCCGGATTGCGCAGGCAAGTGAAGCTGGAGGATCCCATCGAGTACTTCGGATGGCTGCGTTCTCGCAAGATCCTCACCCGCGCCGATGCAGCCGTACTCGTGACCGATGTGACCGCCGGCATCACGTCCTTCGAACAAAGGATCGCTCAGGAGATCGTCGAGTCGGGCAAAGCGTGCGTGATCGCCTTCAACAAATGGGATCTCATCGAAGGCGACGACGAGGGTCGGGAGCGTTTCGAGAAGGATGCTGCGAGAAAGCTGCGTTTCTTGTCGTGGGCGAGCGAGCTCCGCGTGTCGGCAAAGACCGGCCGCGGCGTTCACCGGCTGCGCCCGGCCCTCGTCGCTGCGATCGATTCCCATCGCAGCCGCATAGCGACGTCACAACTCAACCGGGTGATCGCCGACGCGCAAGACGCGGCTCCTCACCCGCGTTCCGGGGGCCGCGCGCGGCGCGTCCGGTACGCGGCGCAGGTGGGCAC
>JAXDJM010000083.1:0-6912 GCA_034665605.1 Actinomycetota bacterium
CGACTCGAGTACGCGTGCGAGCTCGGTCACGTCAGAGTTTCGGCAACCGTCGCCACATCCTTGTCGCCGCGCCCCGACAAGCCAACCAACACCAGGTCGTAGCTACGACCGTGTCCTAGAACCCAAGCGATCGCGTGGGAGGGCTCGAGGGCAGGCACGATCCCCTCGGTTCGCGCGAGTACTCCGAACGCGTCCAAGGCTTGTGTATCGGTCACCGCCTCGTATCGGGCGCGGCCCGTCGAATGTAGCCACGCATGCTCGGGGCCGACACCCGGATAGTCGAGCCCTGCCGAGATCGAATGCGCTTCGGTCACGAGGCCCTGCTCGTTCTGCAATAACAGGCTGCGCGCACCGTGCAGCACACCAGGCTCCCCTGCCGTGATCGACGCTCCATGACGCGCGTCGAGGCCCTCGCCCGCCGCCTCGATCCCGATCAACTGAACACCCTCGTCGCGAACGAACCCTCGGAACAGGCCGATCGCATTGGAGCCACCACCCACGCAAGCAACCACCGCGTCCGGCAGTCGACCGACCAGATCGAGAACCTGAGCGCGAGCCTCGCGTCCGATCACGGATTGAAGAGTGGCGACGAGCTCCGGATACGGATGCGGCCCGACGACCGAACCGATGACGTAATGGGTGTCCTCGACGTTCGTCACCCAATCCCGAAGGGCCTCGTTGATAGCGTCTTTGAGCGTTGCCGAGCCTGCCTCGACCGGAACGACCGTTGCACCGAGCATCTCCATACGCACGACGTTCAGATGTTGTCTCTTGACGTCGACGGCCCCCATATAGACCACGCACGGAAGCCCGAAATAAGCGGCTGCGGTCGCCGTCGCGACACCGTGCTGACCGGCCCCCGTCTCGGCGATGATCCGGCGCTTGCCCATGCGCTTCGCCAGCAAGACCTGGCCCATGGTGTTGTTGATCTTGTGCGCGCCGGTGTGAGCAAGATCCTCACGCTTCAGTAGGACGCGCGCACCGACGCGCTCGGACAATCGCTCGGCGTCGTACATAGGAGTCGGGCGTCCGATCACCGTTTCGAACAGGCGCTCCAACTCGGCTTGGAACGATGGGTCCTCGCGGGCTTCCTCCCACGCTCTTTCCAGTTCGTCGAGCGCCGGGATCAACGCCTCGGGGACGTACCGTCCGCCGAACTCGCCGAAGCGACCGGCCTTGTCGGGGACCTCGGCCTTCACGCCGCCCCCAAGAGAGCGCGCACGCTTGCCTCGGGATCCGCGGATCGCGCGAGGGCTTCACCAACGAGCACGGCTCGCGCTCCCGCCGCCGCCAGCTTCTCCACGTCCGCGCGCGACTTGATGCCCGACAGGCCGACAAGGACAACCTCGGGAGGGACCATCGGCGCGAGCTTCTGGGTTCGAACGGGATCCACCGTGAAAGTTTCTAGGTCTCGGTGATTGACGCCGATGACGGTGGCGCCCAGACCGAGGGCCCGCTCCAGGTCGGGTTCGTCGAAGACCTCAACCAGACAGTCCATGCCCAGCGCAGCGGCCGCCTCGTACAGGTACGTCAATTCATCTCCGAGGATCCGCACGATTAGCAAGATCGCATCGGCGCCGGCAGCGCGGGCCTCCCGCACCTGGAACTCATCGATCACGAAATCCTTTCGCAGCACAGGAACCCCTGCGCTACGCGCCGCGACGAGGTCGTCAAGCGATCCATTGAACCTTTCAGGCTCGGTCAGAACGGATATGGCGGACGCTCCGCCGCGCGCGTACGCCTGTGCGGTTGGTCCTGCATCGAGCTCCGGTGCGATCTCCCCAGCAGACGGAGACGCTCTCTTTATCTCGGCGATTATCGACACCTCGCGTCCGGCAAGAGACTCCCGGAACGACCTGATCGGAGGGGCCGCGACCACCCTCTCCGTCATCTCACGATCACTCGTGCGCGCGCGAGCGGCCTCGATACGCGCTCGAGTGGACGCACGGAGATCGTCGAGATAGGACACCCTTTCGACTCTAAACGTGCTCATGAATCGGACGGACTGGGCTGCACACCCGGTGACTCCAGGAACCTCAACAACGGATCGGCCACCTCTGTTGGATCCCCGCTCACCACGATCTGCGGTAGTCCGGCGGACCCGAACACATCCGGATGCAGCTCTGTGCCCGACGGTCTCGGGATCTTCTTTCCGAATGCCACGTGCATAAGGAGTCTCCACAGAGTGATAGCGGCTCCGTTCGGATTCGCGGCGAGTCGGCCCGACCCATCTGTTGCCTGCAACACGATCACCAAGGGATGCTGATGCGCGTCCAGGAAGATCTTCGCCAGCCGCCGCGACCCAAGCGCGCCACCGTGCAGAGAGGTGAATTCCGCTCCAAGTGCAGCGAACTCGACCGAGTGGTGCGGGAACGCGACGTTGAGAGCGCGCGCGAGCTCCAACAGCAATCCGACGTCCGCGCCGTTGGACGGATGATCGGGCCCCGTGGAATACGGCGCCACGACCGCGACCGTCGGGTCGCCTCCCGAAGGTGGCAACGCCACAACGTTCGTCGAATTCACGTCGTTGCTATAGGGAACGGAATCGAGCCGGGCGACGTAGCCCGCCCGCTGCAAGTGAGCCAGGATGTACGCGGCCGCGGCGAACTCCTGCTGGCTTCCGGGGGGCCGCGATGGCAGCTTGTCGTCGAGTTGGCTTGCATGATCTGCGACGACCGAAGGGTTAACTGTCGGCGCTCCCGAGGCCGGCGTTACCGCGATCCCCGATCCCGCGCCGCCACACGCGACGAGAACCATCGCAGCAACGATGCAGAGCGTCAGGCAGCGGTTCATGCCCCTTAGTATCGAGTCATGTCCGACGACGAAACGCCGATCGCGTGGCTGGCGCTCAAACGCGGGGTGCCGGTGTTCGCGTCCGACGGGGAGGAGGTCGGCCACGTATCGACCGTGATCGCCGACGAGCAGAAGGACATCTTCTCTGGCGTCGCCTTCCGTGACCATCTGTTATCCCACGAGCGATTCGCTCCGGCTGCCGTGATCGACACCCTCACCACTAGAGGAGTCCACCTGTCGATCGACAAGAGCGCCGCTATCGACCTGGGGAACCCCCCGGGCTGACTGCTCCAACGGCCCTAAGAACGGCTTCGGCCTTGCGCTTGGTCTCGTCCGCCTCGGCAAGGCCTCGAGAGTCGGCAACGATCCCTGCCCCCGCTTGCACGTACGCACGGCCACCGGTCACGACCACGGTCCGAATGACTATGCAGGTATCGAGATCGCCGGAGAAGTCGAAATAGCCCACAACGCCGGCATAGGGACCGCGGCGGGTTTTCTCGAGCTCGTCGATGATCTCCATCGCGCGCACCTTGGGAGCTCCGGACACCGTCCCGGCCGGGAAGCACGCGGTGAGCGCGTCAAAGGCAGTCTTGCCCTGCGCCAGAACCCCACTAACGCTCGAAACGATGTGCATCACGTGCGAGTACTTCTCGATCACCATCAACTCGTCGACCGTCACCGTCCCGTAGCGAGCCACTCGCCCTACGTCATTACGAGCGAGATCCACGAGCATCACGTGCTCGGCTCTCTCCTTCTCGTCGGCCAGCAGGTCCTCGGATAGAGCGCGGTCTTCTTCTTCGGTCGCCCCTCGCCGTCGCGTACCGGCGATGGGACGCGTAACGATGTGATCGCCGGTGACGCGCACGAGTGGTTCCGGCGAGGATCCCGCGATCTCGAACGCGGGCCGTTCGTCGGTCGCCGCGAAGCGCAGGTAATACATGTACGGCGATGGGTTAAGCGCGCGGAGAGCGCGGTAGGCATCGAAAGCCGAGCCTTCCAAAGGTGCTTCGAACCGACGCGACGGCACAACTTGGAAGATGTCTCCGGCATAGATGTGCTCCCGGCACAGATCCACCCACCGCGCGTAATCGTCGTCATCGACTTCCTGAGTGACGGAGGGCGAGCGCTCCCAATCGAGGTCGAAGGTTGCAGCCTCCAGCGGCATCGCCAAGCGCTCCGAGATCGCATCGCAGCGGGCCGTAGCCTCGTCGTAGGCACGCCCGGGATCCTCGGCACGTGCAACGTTGGTGATCACGAACGCCTTCTGGAAGAGGTGGTCGAAAACCACGAAGTCGCGAGTAAGGATCAGCGCGAGATCGGGCAAGCCGAGGTCGTCGGGGGGAGGGTTCGGAAGACGTTCGAGCTCCCTAACGCAGTCGTAGCCGACGAAACCCACCGCCCCGCCGTGCAGCGGCGGCAAACCTTCGATCCGGGGCGCCCTGCACGTCTCTACGAGACGCTTGACGTACGCAAGGGGACGCTCGCCAGCTTCCGGTCCAACCGGAGGATCGCCGCCGACAACGATCTTTCCGTCCTTCGCCTCGACGGTCGCGAACGCGTCGCCTCCCAGGAACGAGTACCGCGCCCAGCGCTCACCGCCTTCGACGCTCTCTAAGAGGAACGCGTTCGGTTGTGGGTCCAGCCGCAGGAACGCGGCTACAGGAGTCTGCGTGTCGGTAAGCACCTCGCGCCACACCGGAACGATCGTGTGATCCCGAGCAAGTCCGACGAACGCGTTTCGATCCGGACGGTGGAGCGTCACCCCTCAGGTGGGGTCGAATGCACGGTAGAAGCACGACTCCTCGCCGGTATGGCACGCCGGCCCCGCGGGATCCACGAGCATGAGGATCGCGTCGGCGTCACAGTCGTATCTGACCTCGACGACCTTCTGCGTGTTGCCCGAGGTCGCCCCTTTGTTCCAGTACTCGCGGCGCGAGCGGCTCCAGAACCACGTCGTGCCGGAGTCGAGGGTGCGGCGCAGCGATTCTTGATTCACCCACGCCAGCATCAAAACCTTGCCGCTCTCCGCGTCCTGCACCACGGCCGGGGCCAGGCCGCGATCGTCATACGTGATGTCTGCGACGTTCACGGAACGAGGTCGTAAGGGAACGGATCGGTGAAGTGCTCTGCCCCCTCGTCTGTGACGACAACCGTGTCTTCGAGCCGGACCCCTCCGACACCCGGGAAGTAGAGACCGGGCTCGATGGCAACTACGTCTCCGGCAACTAGCTCCTCGGCCCGCTTCCCCATCGCGGGGGGCTCGTGGATCTCGAGACCGACCCCATGCCCGAGCGCGTGAGTGAAACCTTGCGTCACGGTTTCGCCGGGATCGCGACTGAGATCCGTTGGATAGCCCTGCGCTTCGAAATAAGCAGAGACGCGCTCGTGCGCGTCCGAACGTCCAGGCTTTATCGATTCGAGAGCGATATCGAGGGCGACACGGCAGTGCCCGTGTATCGCAGCGAGCTCGTCCGAGATCCGCCCCGGGACGAAGGTGCGTGTCATGTCCGTGTACGCGCCGGTGCGCCGGTCGCGCGGGTAGCAATCGATGATGCAAGACTCGTCCGGCGCTATGGGGCCGACCCCGACGTCGTGGCCGGACAGGCACGCATCGCCCGACTGCACGAGGATCGAGTCGCAGTCGGCGCCGGCCATGATGAGCTCGGTCTCCATGGCCTGGCGGATCCATTCGGCGGTGAGGATCTCGCCCTCGAACCGCAACGATCCGTTCGCGGTCTTCTCCGCATCGCCCAGCATCCGAGCTGCGGTGCCGAATGCTGCTTCGCACGCGCGTTGCGCGCGCTCGATCCCTTCGAGCTCGGCGGGCGTCTTTTGTCGCCGGCGCTGTCTCCACACGGACGCATCGATCTCCACGGTGATGCCCCGCTCGCGTAGGTAGTCGGCCGTCCCGACGGCGAAGCTCGGAGGTACCACGACGTGCTGCGCGCCGAGTCGAGCCAAAGCACGAAAAGCGAGCTCGGGCCAGATCTTCTCGATGGGGAGGGATCTGTCCCTCAACAGATCCTCGCCGCCCAACGTCAGCACACTCCAGAACTCGTCCACCACGTCTTCGCGTCGAGATAGAAGGGCTTCGTCTTGCGGGGGTCCGACCACGACCCGCGTTCCCTCGTGCTCGATGAACACGAGAGGGTCGCCCAGCGGTTCGCCGATCTCGTGGCGCACTTCGGGACTCGAAAGCGCGTCGTCGTGCAGCAGAAGGGTAGTCAAGGGGTCGGAATCCTAACGGGGAGGCCTCGGTCCGAGATCGCCTGCTTCGCTTGTCCGATAGAGAACGTTCCGAAGTGAAAGACCGATGCCGCAAGTGCGGCGGCGGCTCCGCCCATCTCTGGGTCGACCGCATCGGCGAGATGCTCGGGTGTGCCGGCTCCGCCGGATGCGATGACAGGAACCGGGACGGCCTCGACGACTGCCGCCGTGAGCGCGACGTCGTACCCGGCAGTCGTCCCGTCGCGGTCCATGGACGTGAGCAGGATCTCGCCGGCCCCGGCCGTTACCGCGCGTTCCGCCCACGAGACGGCGTCGACGCCGGTCGCCTTTCGGCCCCCTTGCGCGAAGACCTCCCATCCCGTCTCACCAGCGCGCGAGCGCGCGTCGATCGCAACCACAATCGCCTGAGCTCCGAACTCTGCCGCACTCCGCGCGACGAGCTCTGGATCTTCAAGGGCTGCCGTATTGATAGCGACCTTGTCGGCTCCGGCATGAAGGAGCTTTCGAACGTCTTCTACCGATCTAACGCCACCGCCGATCGTCAGTGGAACGAAAACGGACTCGGCAGTACGGACCGCGACGTCGTAGATGTGCTCGCGGCCCTCGGCCGACGCGGTGATATCGAGAAACACCACCTCGTCTGCGC
Organism: Actinomycetota bacterium; assembly: GCA_034665605.1. Lineage (GTDB taxonomy): Bacteria > Actinomycetota > CADDZG01 > CADDZG01 > WHSQ01 > JALZGD01. Next base: position 6,668 of record JAXDJM010000083.1, read on the forward strand.
CCTGCGCGTCGTAGGTGGACGCGAGCTCCACAGGGTCACCGGCATCGCGCAATCCGATGAATCGGACGCCTTTAACAACCCGTCCCTTGTCGACGTCGAGGCAAGCGATGACGCGTTTAGCCAGCACCGAAGTTATTCAGGCGCGCCCGTCGGGCTCCAGAAGGACGTCTTCTACCCGCTCCTGGGACGCTTCGTCTGCAGCCAGCGTCGCTTCTCCTACCGTGAACTTGTGCTCATAAAGAGCG